>NZ_JBFRSX010000065.1:0-38502 GCF_041473835.1 Vibrio sp. 10N.222.55.A1
TTAAGATCCTGTCTATGAACGGGTGCTTAATTGGAGAGTAGATATCGACAGGGCATTAATGGCGTGTGATTGAGTATTAGCAGAGAGTTGAATATGTAGCTGCAGTCCAGTCTAGCGAGCCTTAATAAAACGTAACGACTTGGTTTCGTCCGTTGTCTTTCGCTTGGTAGAGCGCTTTGTCTGCACGTTTGATGGCCGTACGTATCGATTCATGCTCCTTAAGCTGCGTTACTCCAGTCGAAGCCGTTACTTTAAGCGCTTTAGGCCAAGGGCTTTGGTCCATTACTAGGTAAAAATTATCGATAGATTCGTTACACTGTAGCGCAGTTTGTTCCAGGCAAACGAGTAGAAACTCCTCACCACCCCAGCGATAAAGCAAGTACTGCTCACCAAGGCTCTTGTTCGCCGTTGCGACAAACTGAATAAGTACTTTGTCACCCACTTCATGGCCATGTTGATCATTGATCTGCTTAAAATGGTCTAAATCAAACAACGCGATGTGAATCGTTTTTCCTTGTTGCGCTAGCCATTCGAAATCATAGAAGGTATCTAACGCTTCGGTTCGGTTTCTACATCCGGTCAACGGATCGGTTGTTGCCTTTACCTTGAGCTCTTCAATTTCTTCGGTCAAATTGCGTTGTTGCTCTGCTGCACGCGTTCTGCTTCGCTGTGCGATGTGTAACGCACAACCTACATAACAGATGGCATAGGTCACCCATAATCCAATTAAGAGTTCACCTAACAAAGCTTTGCTGATGATTTTACCGTGGAAAACAATGCTCGAGATCTTAAGTGAATGATGTCCATCAAGCGTGCTGGCTCCGAGCCCGAGCTCAACAGACACCGCGTTTGTAATGTCTACTGCGCTACTAGTAATAGGTTGGTTGTAATGATCAATCCACCAAAAAGGAACGTTGAAGTAGTTTAAGTCGATGTGGTTTTTATCTGGTAACGAGAAGTCTAAGCGATTGAACTTGTTCGACATAGCATCGCCTTTCACGCTGTAATTCTTGTCGTAATTACGAATGTAGAAGCGAAACCTTGGGTCTTCTTGGCCTTGGTAATCCATATTAATGGTGACCGAATCGAACGTTGAGAGATCGAGCCCATTACCTTGTGTCGATATAACGAATTCAATTTCACAGAAGGGTAAGCTATAGGTCCGTTCAAAGTCACACTGTAACTCAATTCCATCTTCTGACTTATGTAATGAGCCTACGGTGCCACCATCGTGGTCTCTGTCTGTATTAACGCGTGTAGGGTATTTGTCGGGTGTAATAACGTAGCTCTTATTCATGAGCGTATTAAAAGAGATCAACGACACTAGCGTGATTGCTAGGCAAAAAATCGAAAGGAATATGTTGAGTTTTCGGAATGCTTTGTCGCTCATGATACTAACCCGTACACGTGATTCGAATGTAATGCGCAATGCCTTAGGTGGAATCGGTATACCTAAAACTAACGCAGAGCTGAGGTTATACAGTAAAGAGATTCATTTAACCAAATGGAAGTTTAAAATTCGAACGCAGAGCCTTGATTCTGAATGTTATTTGCTCATTAAGTGCAGTTTTTACGGGGGTAACTATTTAACTGTATGTTTATACAGTTAAATTTAAAATGGCTAGGTTTGTTGTAATCAGAGTAGTGTGTGCGAGTTATAAGGCTTGCTGTGATAACGAGTCACGAGGCCACTGTTACTGTTCATCAATTAAAGTGGAGGGCAGTTATGTTGCAGTGTCACTTTTTTTGAGCTCGTTTTATCGAAACACTTTGTTGTCTATGAGAGTGTTCGTACCACTCATTTTGTCTTTCATTGCCAATTACGCACCATACGTAGAACAAAGCTTCAATGCGCTGCAGGTTATCCCGAATCCGTATTAGTTTGTAGTGGGTGCTGTTGTGGTCGATACGCTAGGCATGCGCGCCATGGTGCGATACCTACTTGAATACTACGCATCTCGATGGAAAACGAAGTGATGGCGTACCTCGATGCGTTAATCATCGCTCTGATTACCGGTGGAGTCTCAAGCCTTGGCACAATTGCGGCTTTGAAAACGGACATTAATTGGATAAAGCGACTGCAGCAAGACCAAGAGCAACGGATACGAAAATTGGAGGACCCCAATGGCTAAGAAAGGTTATAAGTGCAAATGTCGCAAAAAATAGCGAGTTAATGAAAGAACGAGGGTTCAGTACAAACACAACTCGAAAACGCTATAAGAAACGCAGGTAAAACCGACTAGTCCTACCTATTAACAATTTACACAGCATTAAATTAGATTGATACGTTACTTGTGTTTATTCACATCCTTGTTAACGAAACAGTGCCCCTTTGCTTGCTGCACTGGAACCTAAAAGGCGAACTCATTGATTGAGTTCGCCTTTTTATAATAAAGATCTAAGAGTTAATGATGTGATTTCAGTAAATATTGACTTTTTTATCTCCACATCATCTGTTTTATTGGCCAAATCAGCCAACTTACTAATTCTTAGCCCTGTCTCATCAAGAGATACGTAACCTGCGAATTCATAAAAACGATTTAACCCACAATCATCTATAGTTTTTCTGCCTTTAGAGCCTTTAGGATAATAAAAAAGACCGATCTCTATAGGGACTATATTATCCGTATACACATCTAGATGAGGATGAACAATTGTGAACATATCACTTGTCTTTGGGTACCTTACCTTTGCGGTACTCTTAGTTGTTTTACTATTACTTTTTTCTTTATTGCAATCTATGCATGACATGCATAAGTTTAGCGGTTCAAACATGAATTCAACCGTTTGGTCGCGTGAGACAATGTGCTCTATATCCCAATAGCGACCATGGTTAGACTTGAACTGCTGCAAGCAATACGGGCAAGTGTGATTCTGAGCCTTCAAATAATAGCTTTTAATGTACTTTTTTAAGTCAGCTAAGTCGTCATCTTCCCATGTTTTGTTCGATAAGTTCGGAGATGTGATTTTAGTTTTAATTAGAGCCTGCAAGTCATCAGGGTAGGCGATTGGCTTAAGATTCACCTAAAACCTCCAGTGCATTCTTAATGATTTCGATTAACTGATACACCGTATCCTCAGGTAGTAGTTTTTCCTGATAAGTAATTAAAAACTCCGCATCATTACGATAATCGTCAGTCAACTTCTTACCCTTGCTCAAAGCTGCCAAAACATTAACGCAAAGTCGCTTCAAATATTCATTTTGCTCCCCCGGAGTGTTGAATAAACGAGCAAGTTGGTAATCAGCAGACTTACTTTTAAACATTTCGGAATTCAGCAGTTCATTGTGATCCAAATCCAAAACGAAACAACTCTTAGTTTTTAATTTCGATATAATTAAAGGTGAGTGTGTAGCAATTAAAAAGTGACAGTTTCGATAAGTTTTGAACACTTCAGATATCAATTGTATAAATTGTTCTTGCCATTCTGGGTGCAAACTAATTTCAGGCTCATCTATACAAATAAGAGAGTTGTTCTTTATTTCGTTAGCGATTGAGCAAATTAGCAACAATAATGACCGCTCACCTGAACTTGACTCATTAATATTAAAACTTCCCCCAGATGTTTTTTTCAAAATAATAGTATCCACACGGGAAAGGCCTTGGCGGAGTGAGTGTTTGAGATTTGATTTTACCGAAGACTTCACATCCTGCCCGAAGGTAAAGTGTTTTGGCAAGCGTGCTTCGGAAACGTTGTTATCCACATTCATCTCAGACTTTACAGCTCGAAACAATCGCCCTGGACCTAAAATTTTCGTAGAGTCTTGTGATTGATAGGCGTCTTGTTCAACTAAGGCTTTTACTATTCTTTGATTTAAGCCACCGCCTTGCTCATGAAGAGCCATTCTATGAACTTTATTATCTCTTGCTAACCATTCAGATATATTATTAAATCTTTCTCTACCATTTTTGTTATACAAGTTTCTCAATTCATGGCTAAACGTTATTTTAATCTTAGGCTCATAGCCCAATAATTTTAGAGTTCTTAAAACTGCAGGTTTTGGGGAGTGGTCTAATAAAGACTGCACAAAAGTGTTCATCAATTGTTTATCAGACAGCCCGCCTGTAGGGATTTTAAATCCAATATAGCTATAAATATCAGGAGCCTTTGAAAACAAAGTAGGGAACTTATCAAATGGGCTAGTTGAAGCGGCAATTATTTTTTTTGGTGATGCTAATTTAACTCGTTTATTATTTTCGATTAAAAGCCTACTGTTTCGTCCTCTTCCAGTGAATACATTAATTACCTCACCATCATTTTCAAACTCCAGACGAGAAACTCGGTTAGACTTTAACTTGGGATGATTTTGATTGTACTCTTGCGAAATTTTGAATAGTTCTACGATATTCGCCAACATCCGGCTTTTACCTGTCCCATTCTTACCTATCAGGACTGTAACTATGTTTGAGTGATTAACAACTGAAGAGTCAACTAAAGAATATTCTGCACCATCTAAGTACGCTTTTGTGATTTTCATGATTTCAAGTCTTATTATTCAATTAGTTACATTGTATTAAAAATGCCTATTGAGTACTAGGTCTACTTATATTTGCTAGGAGCCCACGGTGCAGTTTGCATCCTACGTCTACCACGAAATGGCATTAGGTTATCTTTCGCGGCTTGCTTGATTAGATTGTCAATGCGGCCATGCAGTTCAACAAGCTGTCGGTATTCGTTGCGCCAATAGGCAAAACTGAGCAATTCTTTCGGATTAAACTCGCGTCGTTCAGACGTGATCAAGGTGGCACGGTCAAAGTGAACCCTAAATCCATTCCAACGATGATCTAAGGGCAAATAACCGCGAGCGGGAAAGTTTGTGAGTTTCGGTAAAGTAATTTAGCCCATGCGAGCAAGTCTGTTCATGACATTACGTAGATCGGAAGAACACACAGAGTAATCCAATAATCTAACCAACAAACACAAACTTAGAGCGAGCTGTAAGTTGGGTTTAAAAAACTCAGCATGAAAACTTACAGACGAGCTCGTGTGAGAAAACTTAACTGGCTTAGTGGATAACCCAAAACAGAATTCAACGTGTGCAGCCAACAAGAAACACGGTGGCGTGCGTAAAATCTGAAAAAGAAACGACAGCAATGCCCACAAGGTTTACACACAGCGCGGTGAATTATGTAGATGGCGGCCACACGTATAATGATTGAGTTAAAAGAGCGTTTAAAGAATGCTGGTGAACTCAATATGCTTGAGGCACCAGTTGTATTAAGGGTTTAAGAGGAAACGATGATAAGGATAGCTTTGGAAAATAGTGACATTACTATCTGGGTCTTACAGTCTCAGTGCGTATTATGTGCGTTATGTTAAATGGATTTTGATGTTTATAAGGCAGGTATCTTTGTGTGATGCCCTGCCTTTGTATTGTGCCGATATTCTCTAATTTATACTGTGTATTTAACCATACTGGCTATTTACCATAAAATACCTAATAACCAGTGATAATAATCTTCGATTTTAACCCTGGTATTAGTTAGAGATTAACCGCCAGCAAATTTAACTTTGTAGCCTTTCTTTTCAAGGTGCGCTTTGATCTTGTCGCGCGCGTCACCTTGAATTTCGATGTTGCCATCTTTTACTGAGCCACCGCAGCCGCAAACTTTCTTGAGTTCTGCTGCCATTAGTTTTAATGGTGCGTCATCTAGGTCTAAGCCAGTTACGACAGAAACGCCTTTGCCTTTACGGCCTTTGGTTTCTTTTTGGATTCGAACGATACCATCGCCTTTAGGACGTTGGACTTTCTCTTCTTCAGGCTTAATGCGACCTGTTTCTGTTGAATATACTAGGCTCATAATTTACTTCTTTTGTTGCTCTGCTTTTTGTTTTGCGAGTAAGTAAGCTTCTATATGGCGTTGGATTGCAACCTTGCCGCCTTTGATTAAGCGACCGTTAAACATGCAATACCACGCATTAGGCTCACCGGTGTCATTCTTGATTTGGTAGCCGTTGAAGTTTTCAGTCGAGCCACCAGTTCCTCTCGACTTATTTAATGACATGAATTCTTTTGGATCAATAATAGATGCGGTATCAATCCACCAATCAATACTCTTTTTCACGGCAGCTAGGTTGCCCTGAATAACGTTGTTTTTTAACTTAGCACGCCAAACTGTGTTGTTAGCATCTATCGATTGAAGATGGACGCTTCGGTAAATTGAATTAGCCATATCTATTAATCATCTTTCTGTTTTCACTGCATTAATCATAAGTATACTAATAATGATATCAAGCATAATATGGTAAAAACACCTGTCGAGGTATGGTAATTTGAGAAAAAAAGTCCCTATTTTAACTGACTCTGTGATAATTAATTCATTTGTTGAAAAATTAAACAGCAACGCGACAATAGAAATTATAGATGAGTTGACCGGATTTCAATACTCTCGCAATTCACTGTTGGGCATTTACAGTGATTGGAATCGCTATCATGCGTTCTGTACCAAACATCGTATTAACACACTTCCCGCATCTATAACTGCTGTTCGTCGTTTTCTTGAAACGGAGTCTAACGATAGAAAATACGCATCGCTAAAACGTTACACTGCAACGCTTAGCATGTTACATACTGTGTTGAGCTTTGCTAACCCCATCAAGCACAGGCAAGTTCGCTTTACCCTACTCCACTTACAATCTCAAATGGCCGGTGACGCTAAACAAACCAATGCTATGACATCTGTGCATCTCACTGATTTGAATACGTTACTCTCCCATGAGAAAGCAAACCTGAAAGAGATCAGAGACATTGCTATTTATAACGTGATGTTCGAGTGTGCTTTAAAGCGCTCAGAGCTTAAGTTGTTATCGATGAGTGATGTTGAGTACGTTGAAGATCATTACCAAGTAACAGTCAAAGATTCGGCTTATCAGTTGTCACAAATAGCCAGTGTTGCACTTCAACGTTGGCTTTCGTTTACTGGTATACAAGATGACTTGCCAGTATTTCGTGCGATAGACAAGCATGAGAATATTGGTTTGCAGCCTTTAGATGATTCGTCCATCTATAGGATATTGAGAAGAGCTAGCGACTTACTTCAACTGCCAGAAAATCACCATTTCTCTGGAAATTCGATTCGTGTTGGTGCTGCACAAGAGTTGTCGAAACAAGGTCTTAAGGTGAGAGAGATTCAGGACTTTGGTCGTTGGCTTAGCCCGGCAATGCCAGCTCAATATGTCGGTTTCACGGGAACGGCTGATAGTGAGAAGATGAAGTTTAAGGCGTTAATACCTTGGCAATGACGGGTCGCAGATTACTTGGATATTACTATTTTGATATAAGTTATGGTTAAAACGATATTTGTAAAAACGGTTAGCGTTAAAAACAAAAAGCGCCTTGGCGAAAGCTCAAGGCACTTGTTGGTTCAGCTCTAAGTGAACGAAAACGAGTTAGAAACCTAAGAAAGGCTTGTTCTCACGCAGTTTTCTAAGAACTGGCTGAATTTGTGGCCGTCATGTTCAACCATTTTAGGGAACATGGAGATTGGCGTCATACCTGGGAAGGTGTTGACTTCGTTCAGGTAGATTTCGTTGTCTTGCGTTAAAAAGAAGTCGATACGAGACAAGTGACGAAGCTTCATCTGGGTGAAGACTTTTCGTGCGCTGTCTGCAATCAATTCACGCTGTTCGTCAGTTAAATTACTTGCTTCAACTTCAGTGATCGAGTGGCTGTCTGCACTGTACTTCTCTTCGTAAGAGTAAAATGCGCCATTCGGTGCAATCACCTCACCCGGCTTGCTGATGTGTAGCTCGCCATCGATTTCATAAGCAGCAATTTCTAGCTCTCTAGGCACCACTGATTTCTCAACCAATACTTGGTCCGAGAAAGTGAACGCCTTGTTGATAGCCTCGCTTAAATCTTCTACTTGGTTAACTTGGTAACAACCTACAGAAGAACCTTGACGAGCCGCTTTCACAAACACTTTACCCCACTTTTCAAATGCTTGAGTTGCTTGTGAGTGAGCTTGATCATTGTTGTCTGATAAGAACAGGTACGGCGTGTTTGGAATACCAAGTGCGTCGTACCAAAGCTTTGACGTGATTTTGTTAAAGCTGTTGTTGCTTGCTTCTGGACCACAACCTAGGTATGGAATTTTAGCCATTTCAAACAGTGATTGAATGTCACCTGTTTCACCTGGGAAACCGTGTATGCAAGGCACAATGAAATCGACTTTAGATGCTAAATTGTCACCGCGTAAGGTTTGGTCGTTAATATCAAGATAAACCAATTCACCTGAATCAAGACACCAGCCTTCGTTCTTAATTTCAACTCTTACAACGTTAAAATCTGCAACGCTATTAAGTTGTTCAAAAAGGTAATTGGCTGAAACTAAAGATACTTCATGCTCTGAAGATCCACCGCCGCAAAGTAGAAGGATGTTTGTGGTGTTCATGGGTAAATTCGGTCCTTGAAACTAGGAGTACTGACTTCAATGATAAACAAAAGTCGAGATAGGTACAGTGTTTTGATTGTTAAAATTGCGTTCGAAAGATCGAGCGATTAACTATTAAACAAAACAGCGAGTCTTAAAACAAAAGAAGGAGCATTTGCCCCTTCTTTATGAATCAAAACTTAGTTCAACTTGTTAAGCGTTGGGTATTCAGAGTTCTTGATGTCATCAATGCTCTTAACGAACGGCTTCAAGTTTTGGAAAGTGTTCGGCAGTGTTGAGATTGCCTTTTTAGCTTCTAAGCGTGTTGCGTAGTCACCATAAAGTACCGTGAACCACTTAGTGCCGTTAACCATTTTGTAGTTTTCCCAAACTGGTTGAGAAGTCGTAGGTAGCATTTTCACGAAAGAATCGACTTTACTTTGGCTGCCAACAGCAACAACTTGAACTGTGTAACCAAAACGTTGGTTCATGTCTTGTTGTTTCTTGGTTGGGCCTGTCACTACTGCAACTGGCTTAGCTTGAGTCGTTTGAGCGACTTTCTGTTCAACAGGTTCGGTTCTGATAACGTTGACAACATTTTCTTCAACAACGCTTGTTTGCTCAGATTGAGATACAACTGGAGCTTCAACTTTTGCCGTTTTGTACTCTTCTTGATAACTATCTGAAGTGACATTGGTAACGTAGTCGTCAGATACACACGCAGCCAAGAGCAGTGGCAAAGTCACAATTGCAAATTTTTTCATGGAAAGCTCTATATCCTTAATAATAATTACTATAAATCATGCCGATACGTCGGTTTAGAATCAAGTTAACTTTGGGATTATACACCATTAGTGGGTGACCTATTTCACAAACTTTATGCAGTGTTTGCTTATTCATCTGAATTCGGTGAATTTGCCTTCAACCTGTGAGTGCAAAGTAAGTTACGATGAACTTACGTGCATTGCTAGGATATGTCTATGAATCATCTTGATCCCCTACTTAAACCCCGTTCAATCGCTGTTGTTGGTGCTTCTCAACGAGAAACACGCGCAGGATATATTGTTATGAACAATTTGTTGCATGGGGATTTTAAAGGTGCGGTGATGCCGGTTACGCCGAAATATGATTCAGTGGCCGGTGTGCTTTCTTACAAGAACATTTTGTCGTTACCGATTGTTCCTGACCTCGCAATCTTGTGTACCAATGCGACCCGTAATGTCGCTATTTTTGAAGAACTGGCTGAGAAAGGTATAGCCTCTGTCATTGTGCTTTCTTCAGACATGCAGCAAGAAAGCGATAATGGTGAGACGTATGATGAACGATGCCTAGCGATTGCCAAAAAGCACAACATTCGAGTGTTGGGTTCCAATAGTTTGGGGGTGATTGTTCCTTGGTTAAATTTGAACGCCTCATTCTCTCCAGTGACAGCATTACCCGGTAAGATCGCCTTTGTTTCTCAGTCGGCAGCTGTGTGTACCACTATTCTCGATTGGGCTAATGACAAAGAGATCGGTTTTTCGGCGTTTATCTCTATAGGCAATGGTAGCGATATCGAATTCTCGGAGTTATTGGATTATCTCAGTACCGACTCTCACACCGAAGCGATATTGCTTTATGTAGACAGCATTACTGATGCGAGGCGCTTTATTTCTGCAGCGCGTGCGGCTTCGCGTAACCGACGAATTTTGGTGTTGAAAGGCGGTCGAACGGCGAAAGGCAGAGCCGCAGCAATGGCTCACACTGGCGGTGCCGACACATTAGATATTATTTATGATTCCGCAATCCGACGCAGCGGCATGCTACGAGTTAAGAACTTACATGAACTGTTTGCTGCGGTAGAAACACTGACTCATTCAGTACCATTGCGAGGCGAGCGCTTGGCTATTGTTACTAATGGTGGCGGCCCTGCGATTATGGCTGTGGACACCCTATTTGACCGCGGTGGTAAGCTCGCAGAGTTTTCAGAAGAGACACTTGATAAGTTGAACAAGGTTTTGCCATCGAGTTGGTCTCATAGCAATCCTATCGATATTGTCGGCGACGCTGGTGATCAACGTTATATCGACACTATAAACATCTTACTCGATGGCGATGAAGCAGACGCGATTCTTATCATGCACAGCCCTTCAGCGGTCGCACATTCCGCTAAAACGGCAGAACGAATTATTGAAGCGATTAAGAAGCACCCTCGCCACAAGCGCTTTAACATCCTGACGAATTGGTCTGGTGAGCTAACAGCAAGGCCCGCACGAAAGCTGTTTACCGAAGCGGGTTTCCCAACTTATCGGACCCCTGAAAGCTCTGTGGTCGCATTCATGCACTTAGTCGAGTACAGACGTAACCAACGTCAGTTAATGGAAACGCCGACCACTGCAGAAAAAGTACACATTGAAGATCTAGCAGATGCGAAAGGTTGGATAGAAAGAAAACTACTGGATAAAGATACAGTTAGCCTTGATACTCACCAAAACAGTCAGTTTTTCAAGAGCTTCAACCTCGATGTGTTACCAACTTGGATCGCTTCTGACCCAAGTGAAGCGGTACACATCGCTGAAACGATCGGTTATCCCGTCGCAGTAAAATTACGTTCGCCGGATATTGCACATAAGTCAGACGTACAAGGCGTGATGCTCAATTTGCGAAACAGCAGTGAAGTTGCCAATGCGGCTCAGGCAATTCTCGATCGTTCTCAATTATCCTTCCCTACAGCAAACATCCACGGCTTGTTAATTCAAGGTATGGCTAAGCTCGCGGGCGGCCAAGAGTTGCGTATTAAGGTTACAACAGACGAAACCTTCGGCCCAATCATATTACTTGGACAAGGTGGTTCGGAGTGGGATGAGTCGATTGATGCCGCAGCTGCTTTTCCACCGCTCAACATGACACTGGCGCGTTACTTGATTATTCGAGCGATAAAAAGCGGCAAGATTCGTCTACAAAAACTCCCTAACCCCATCGATATAGAAGGTTTGTCTGAGTTATTGGTACGTATATCGCAAATGGTAGTGGATTGCCCTGAAATACATGATTTGGATATCCATCCAGTACTGGCCAATGGTGACAAGTTCACGATATTAGATGCCGATATCATCTTGAAAGCGTACGAAGGCGATCCACAGGAACGTCTTGCGATTCGCCCTTATCCGGTCGAGCTTGAAGAACGTATCCAGCTAAAAGATGGAACCGAAGTGTTGTTACGCCCTATTCTTCCCGAAGATGAACCGCTTCATGCTGACTTCATTAACCGTGTGTCTAAGGAAGATCTCTATAAGCGTTTCTTTAGTGATGTCGGTGAATTCAATCATGAGGCGTTGGCGAATTTCACTCAGATTGATTTCGATAGAGAAATCGCCTTTGTGGTCGTTCGCGAGGAACAAGGCGTTCCAGCGATCATCGGCGTGTCCCGTGCACTGATTAACCCTGAGAACACAGACGCCGAATTCGCAATATTGATTCGTTCTGACCTTAAAGGTGTTGGTCTAGGTCGCATTCTTATGACCAAGGTTATCGATTACTGCCGTGCGAAGCAGACCAAGCAGATGTCGGGTATGACGATGCCAACCAATAGAGGGATGCTGACACTAGCTCAAAAGCTCGGTTTTAAGCTAGATATCAGTTTTGAAGATGGTACTGCAGATATGGTGTTACCGTTACTTTAACGCCCATGTCTTTTTAAGATGTTGGATACACCAAGACTTGGCGTCGCCCATTTTGTTGCGTCGCCAAGCCATAACAATATCGATCGGTTGTGGTTCTGTACCGGAGATCTGCTGTAGTACGCCAGATTCAATCAAAGGTTTAGCGACACTATTCGGTAAGGTGCCAATCCCTAGTCCTGATGTCAAAGCCTCTACTTTCGCAGGAAAGCTTGTCACGGTTAAACGTGGCTGTTTCTCTAGAATATTGATGCTTAGTGCTGGCTGATCGCGTGCGGTGTCTGCAATGGCAATAACCCTGTAACTTTCTCTCGCCTTCTGATCGAATTCACCAGAACGCTTGTGAACATAGTGGCTTGATGCCGCGACCCACACCATCTCCATTTTACCAATTACGTCACTTTTCATATCGTTTGGAATTGTATCGAGCTTAGGGCATATCAATAAGTCAGCACGACCATCTGTGAGAGATTCCCAACAACCCGCTAAGATTTCCTCTTGCAAACGAACGCGTGTTTTACTGATTTTTCCTAGTTCATCTACCAGTGGGAAAAAGTTAGCAATCGGGATAATGCCATCAAAGGCGATGGTCAAATCGAGCTCCCAACCATTGGCTAGAATGCTTGCCTCGTTAACAAGACGTTCTGTAGCTCCAAGAATGATTCTACCTTGCTCAAGTATCAACTGACCCGCTTCCGTGAAATTTGCACGGTGGCCTGAGCGGTCAAAAATCATGATGTCTAGATCTTGTTCAAGCTTCTGTATTTGATAGCTGAGTGATGAAGGCGCTCTGTCCATTTCATTGGCCGCGGCGGCGAAACTTCCACGTCGGTCGATGGCGTCTAGGATGTGTAACGCTTCAAGTGTTATTGGACTATGCATAGCTTTCCTACTTTATAAATGAGACTTGAATCACAAAAACAGAAGCATTCAGGCTGTGAATGGAACTGTAAAAGTCTTTTTAATACAGATATTTAAGAGTATTAATTATGAGTTAGTTGATAAAATTGAAAATTATTTAAATGCAAATAATAGTAATTATCATTTAGATCTAATATTATATTTCGCAAATCAAGATAATACTATGGAACTAAGGTAACTATCAGATGTATAAGCAATCCCTGCTCTCTGCTTCAATCGTTTTAGCGCTTTCATCAACATCAGCCTTTGCTGAAGATTATGCCCTATTTGACGAGGTTGTTGTATCTTCGACTCGTACTAATCAACAACTTGAAGATGTTGCTGCGTCGGTAACTGTGATTAACGATAAAGATATCGAAAAAAACATGGTTACGGATGTAGAAGACTTATTTAAGTACACACCAGGTGTCACGGTGACGACGAATTCTCGCCAAGGGATTCAAGGTATTAACATTCGTGGTATGGAAGGTAACCGAGTAAAGGTTATCGTTGATGGAGTATCACAAACTAGCCAATTTACTCCAAGTGGTACTCAGTCATATAACTTCATTAACTCTTCACGCATTGATGTCGATACGGATATGTTGAAGTCTGTCGAGATTGTTAAAGGTGCGGCTTCTTCTCTGTATGGTTCTGACGCGATTGGTGGTATTGCTGCGTTCGAAACAAAAGACCCGAGTGACTTTTTAAAAGACAAAGACTTCGGTGGCCACGCGAAGTTCAACTACTCTTCATCTGATAATACCTTTAGCGAATCGGTTGCTTTAGCAAATCGTATTGGCGACCTAGAAACGTTAGTTGCTTATACTCGCAGAGACGGTGAGCAAACTGATAACTTTGGTACACCTGATGAGCAAGATACTCAGAACAACAACTTGTTGGTTAAGCTTCAGTACCAATTAAACGAACAACACCGTTTAGAGTTTTCTGGTAACTTCATTGAGAATTCTGGTGATACCGATTTAAATAGTGCAAGTTACACCGACTACAATGGCGAAGACACAACTAGCCAACAGCAAATCGGTATCAAACATATTTGGGATGCTGACCTAGCGTTTGCAGATACTATTACTTGGCAAGCTGACTGGCTGAGCAAAGAAGAGAATGGCGTAACTAATCGTACTTCTAATGGCGGTATGTTCCTACCTCCGGCAGGTAATGTTCAGAAAAAGGACTATATCTACGAGGATGAAGGTTATCAATTTGATGTGCAATTCGATAAGTTCTTCATGACGGGTAATGTAGAAAACTACTTTATCTATGGCGCTTCATATTCGGACAAAGACATTAAAAACGTTAATAACGAATATAACTCCATCAGCGCAGACCAAGTTATTTTCTACATCCCTGCCGCATCTGAAAGAAAATATGGATTCTTTGCTCAAAATGAAATGACGATCGGAAATTGGATGATTACTCCGGGTGTTCGTTTTGATGGTTTTGAAACTGATCCAGGTGATACAAGTCAAAACCCAAGTGGTAACCCAGAAGAGTCTTATGCAAAATATTCAGACTCAGCTGTTACCGGACGTTTGGGTACAACTTACACGCTTAATGATGAAAATAAGATCTTCGGTCAAATCAGCCAAGGCTTTAGAGCTCCTGATTTCCAAGAGCTTTACTACTCATTTGGTAATCCTGCTCACGGTTATTTGAATGCCCCTAACCCTGACTTAGAAGCTGAAGAAAGTATTTCATACGAGTTAGGTTGGCGTCATAACACAAATTATTCATCAAGCGAAATCGCTATCTTCTACAGCGATTATGATAACTTTATTGATAACGTAGCAGTTAGTGGCTCAGCCACTCCGGCCGATCCAACAATATATCAGAATGTAAACATTGATGAAGCCGTAATTAAAGGTATCGAAGCGTCAAATACACAGTCTTGGAATAGCTTCATGCCAGTGAAAGGTGTTAGTACTCGTGTTTCTGCAACGTATACTGAAGGTGAAGATGGCGAAGGTAATCCTCTTAACAGTGTAAACCCTTGGAACGCTGTCGTTGGTTTTAACTATGATGCTCCTTCAGCACTATGGGGTACATCACTTAACATAAGCTACACAGCAGGTAAGAAGTCTAGTGATATCAACAGCGATGGTTTGAATGATGAAATTCTACCAATTGATTCAGCAACTGTAGTTGACCTAACAGCATACTACTTGCCGATGAAGGATCTTACGCTTAGAGCAGGTCTCTTCAACGTTACGGATGAAGAGTACTACTCGTGGAATGACGTTCGTGGATTCTCACAAGAAGATAAAGATTACACGCAAGCAGGTCGTAACTGGTCAATTACAGCTAAATACGAATTCTAATTCGTTAAAAAACTGAATTGCAGATACTAAAAAGCCAGCTAAATGCTGGCTTTTATTATTTCACTAAAAATTGTATCAAAAAGGATAAAGTGAAATTACTTCTCTGCCATTTCTTTCTTAACCATTACTGCTGCAGCAATGATGAAAGTGATGATTAGGCCTAGTTCCATGATTAACTCCAAAGAAAATTAACATTAAACATATAATTCGCGTGGATAATAACACAACAGATACAGAATGATACTTTTTAACCACTAATTTACTTTTTATTCGATTTAGATCAAAAAAGATGCCCTAAAGCATCTTTTTGTAAGTTAACTATTCATGAAACAACTAGATCAACCAGGGAAACCATCAGGATTGGTTGACTGCCAGCGCCATGTATCTTCAGTCATTTCAGTCAGTGTACGTGTTGCATTCCAACCAAGTTCTTTCTGAGCTTTGGCTGGGTCTGCCCAACATTCTGCGATGTCACCCGGGCGACGCTCGACAAGCTTATAAGGGATATCTTTACCGCTCGCTTTCTCAAACGCTTTAACCATGTCTAATACACTTGAACCGTTACCCGTACCAAGGTTGTAGATATGAAGACCGTCTTTGCACCCTACTTTCTCAAGCGCTGCGATGTGGCCATCAGACAGATCCATTACGTGGATGTAATCGCGAACGCCAGTCCCGTCTTTTGTTGGATAATCGCTACCAAATACAGATAGGAATTCACGGCGGCCCACTGCTACTTGAGAGACAAATGGCATTAGGTTATTTGGGATACCTTGCGGGTCTTCACCTAGCTCACCACTTGGATGTGAACCTACAGGGTTAAAGTAACGCAGCAGTGTAATGCTCCAATCAGGATTGGCTTTTTGGAAATCGGTTAAACACTCTTCAACCATTAGTTTACTACGACCATATGGGTTGGTAGCGCTTGTTGGGAAGTCTTCAGTAATTGGCACACTTGCAGGATCACCGTATACCGTTGCTGAAGAGCTAAATACCAAGGTTTTTACACCCGCATCACGCATTGCATCAACAAGAACTAAAGTGCCGTTTACGTTGTTGTCGTAGTATTCAAGAGGCTTTTCCACAGACTCTCCGACGGCTTTCAGACCAGCAAAATGGATAACCGCTTCGATGTTGTGTTGCTTCATAGTTTCAGTCAAAAGCGCTTTATCACGAACGTCACCTTCAATGAAGTTGGGACGAACGCCCGAGACTTTTTCGATGCGCTCTAGAACGCTTGGTTTGCTGTTGTACAAGCTATCAAAAAGTACAGGTGTCATACCTGCGTTGATCATCTGGATACTTGTATGGCTACCAATGTAACCCATGCCACCTGTAACTAAAACATTCATGCTTAGCAGACCTTTTAATTAAAAATATTCAACCTATCACTTATGATACAACAACTTAGGGTGAGCTCACAAACACCGGTGCCTATTTACCCTCACGAGCGAACACAAACTGACCTTTTCCTTTGCGTTTCGCTTGGTACATAGCCTCATCAGCAACCTTTAGAATCACGTCAATATCACGCTCTGAGCCATCAACTAAATTGATACCTAAGCTCGCCCCAACATGAAGTGAACGCTGTTTATAATTCACTTCTTGCCCGATCAGATCCAACAATCGCTCGGCTAACTTCGCTAATAAGACTTTGTTTGTCTGTTTAATAATAAGAACAAATTCATCACCCGACAAACGTGCAACCAAATCCCCCGCTCTTACCTGAGATAACAACCGGTTTGACACTTCTTTAAGGATTTCGTCACCCGCATCGTGTCCATAATTGTCATTCACTTCTTTGAAGCCATCCAAATCCAAGTAGATAACCGCAAAATGCTGATTTGAATAGTGGCTCGACGTGACAACATCATCCATAACCTTATACAGCTGCGCTCTATTCGCTAACCCGGTTAATGCATCGTGATGAGCCAAGTGTTCGAGTCTTTCCATCTCTTTAACGTTGGATAAATCAGACAGCGTTAATACCATATCAAACTCGTCTTTCTCGTTGTCTGAGGCAACTCGATTCACTTTGACAAACATTGGAACTAACGTACCAGACGCACTCTTCTCCCACACTTCGCCTTGCCATTGACCATAGTTGTCTAACGAACTGCGAATTGTCGGCATCAATGATGAAAATTGCTGCCACGAAAATACTTCAAATGGTGTTTTGCCCACCAGCAGATCAGAGTGATAACCGAGAAGTTGTGTGATCGCCGGGTTAACCATGGTTATCACATTGGATGAGTTGAGCACGATCAAGCCGTCTTTACTGTTTTCGAAAACACCCGCAGCAATACGTTGGCGACTCATGGCCGTTTCTATGTCGGTGACATCTTGGATTGCATAAAGAATACGACCATGTTTTGTCAAAGAACGACTGCTCACACGAAGCCAGCGTTTTGATTGAAAGAGATCGGTGGTTTCCAGCAATTCGTCATTAAGTTCAATATTGGCATCAATAACATCTTGTAAGTAACCCGTTTGCTTGGTCGCGATCAACTCTTGGATCAACAAATTCTCAAGAAAGGCTTCCGAGCATTTAAAAATATCCCGAGTAGCTGCGTTCGCATGAAGAATGAGCCCTTTTTCATCCACCACCAACAAAGAGTGCTGAACGGTTTCAATGACCTCATTTGCGAATGATTTTTCTTCTTGTAACTTGTCTAACGTAAAATTGATTTGGTTATCGCGATGTTGAAGCCTTTCTAACATGGTATTGAAAGCTCGAACCAGATCGCCGATTTCATCGCGGTTCGTTACGACTAATTTAGGCTGCTTCGAACGACGCTCAACAAAGGCTTGCATCGCCTCATTGAGGTCAAACATCGGTTCGATAATCAAGCGTTGCACCAATTTGACCACTACTCCGCCTAACATCACCAGAAACAACAGGTAGACGACCGCAACCTTGAAAATATTCGTTAAGATCGAATTAAACGTCTCTTTCGATATTGTTACTCTCAAGTTCGCGATCACTGCGCCATCCAGTGTCACTGGAACGAGCAAGAAGATGAAATGCTCAGAGATGGCAAATTGATGATCGGCGATATCGTCTAATTCTTCTGCGTTTGGCCTTGGAACCAGAGTGTTGCTCACCTGATAGCTGGCAAAAAGCTGTTCGTTGATGTCATAGAGCTTCACTCTAACAATATCTTTATCTGCGACGAAAGCTGACAATATTTCCTGAGCCGATGACTTGTCTTCAAATAAAATCGCGGCTTGCAAGTTATAAGCAACACCTTGTGCTAGCACTTTAACACGCTGAATAAGACTCTCTTTCTCTCTCTCAAACGTGACAGTGTAATTTACCGATTGGATCGTTACAAAAGTGACTGCGATGAAGATGATAATGGGTAATATCAGCTTGTTTTTAATCGATATGTTATTAATGAAAGACAACATTATTGGCCCTCCACTATAGCGATTCGTAACAGGTTCGAGCCAATGACGTAGTCACCGCGCCTTGCGTTCTCTAGATTGATCTTAGGTTTGAGCTTATTATCGATGTGCGTGAGTTCAATGATTCCACCTAAGTCCGTAAAGTTAGGCATATCACTGATTGTCACAGTATGTGGCGAGTGCTCTTGACTAAGAAATTGGTCATTTTTACGGTCAGACAAATACGTAATATCACACTTAGAAGTAATCGACTGTTGAACTCGGATAGCGAGCGAACGAATAGATTTCCCCTCGGTAATTGACGTTAGCACTTGGCTTACCTTTTCATCGCCAATCACACAAAAGTTCACAGCGTTCATTGAGCTTTCATCATTCCAACGTATAAAATTCGCAATTCTAAAAAGGTACACCGCTTTCACTTCATAAGGTTTGAAGCTAGCAGCTGAGGTGTTCAACGGCACAATAAGCATCGTTAAAGCCGCTAAGCCTAGTTTAGATAAGCCGAGCTTAATGCGGTGCTTAAGCCATTTAGAATTCATGAGAGACCCTCACATATACAGACTCTTGGTTGACACAAATCTCGGTAAGTTTTTGTGTCACTTTCGAAGCCGTTTCCATTTCGACATCTAACATAGACAACTCTTCAAGGCTCATCGACATGAGCTGGTCTAGAGAGTTTTCTTGAGCAGAGACAAAAACAGGTATCGTTAATGCTAGTCCTAAGCAAACCTGGCGGGATATCATGTGCTCACCTAATATACAGATAGATATTAATCCTTTAATCAATAGTTCAACTATATATGAAATGCCATACTGGTAAATCTACGGTGTCGAAAGTTTGAGTTAGGTCACTGTTTATTTATGGTATTTATAAGACCGTCATTACTTACCTCAACGTAAAGGATTAGCACCACGTGACAACGAAGATTTTGCTTAATTGCGACATGGGAGAAAGTTTCGGCAATTGGAAGATGGGCGATGACGAGTCGGTCATGGAATGGGTCGATATGGCAAACATCGCTTGTGGCTTCCACGCGTCTGATCCGCACGTTATGTCCAAGACGATAAAACTGGCGCAGCACTATCACACCCAAATTGGTGCTCATCCCGGTTATCAAGATCTCGTTGGTTTTGGTCGCCGTTCTATTCCACACACCATGGACGAAATCAGTGAGCTGGTTTGTTATCAAGTCGGTGCATTACAAGCCCTTTGCCGCTATCACCATACCACTGTTGGCTATGTGAAACCTCATGGCGCTCTTTATAACGATATGATGGCAAACATTGATGTGTTCAATGCGGTAGCCCAAGCCGTCGCTGAGTTTAACATCCCGTTGATGATTCTCTCTTCATCAGACAATCAACAGTATTTGGATATTGCTGACGACCATGACTTGCCTCTCTTGTTTGAAGCGTTTGCCGACCGTGCTTATTTAAATAACGGACAATTAGCGCCACGTACTCAAAAAGGCTCGGTTTACGTCAATCAAGACGATATCTATAACCAAGTTATGCAAATCATTAACTATGGCTCGGTTACGACTTTAGAGGGCGAAAGACTGCCTATTGAAGCTGATACTATCTGTGTTCATGGTGATAACCCTCAATCCATCGCATTAATTAGAAAAATCAGACAAGACCTCAACGCTTTTAATTAGTATGAAGCGTGTGATTGGTATGACGCATGGTCTAATCGCTCGTGAGATCTAATTGATTTGTATTGGCTTGGACACGGAAGTGAGACACGCCAAGTAAGCTAAAAAAGGCAAGATAACAAACGTATGGAAACGAAATGACGACGAATCAGATTGAATTCAATATAGCGCCAGTCGCGGAATGCAGCGTTTTGGTGACCTTGACGCTATCGCCTTCAAATAATCAATCTAGCGCCGAATATGCGCAATACATAGCTCACTTTTCCGATGCCATTCGCCAAAACTTAGCATCGGTGTTGATGAATGTGACACCGGCTTACCAAACAATATTGGTCGACTACCTCCCTTATCGAATATCAGAACAGCAGCTCATTGAACAGCTCAATAATTTGTTGAGTCATGCTCTGTCGTCCTTTTCTAGTGTTAGTAAAACTCGCGATACGATTGAGCTTCCTGCCTATTACTCACCAGAAACGGCGCTCGATTTAGACCGATATCAAAACAAAGGCCTGTCGCTCGACCAGATAATTCAACATCACACCTCACAGACATACAGCGTCAGTGCGATTGGGTTTACGCCTGGCTTTGCCTTTATGTCGGATGTGGTTAATGAGCTTGCCTTGCCCCGTCACTCCACACCCCGCTTAATTGTGCCCAAAGGCAGTATCGCCATCGCGGATACGAAAACAGCTGTGTACCCTTCGGATTCACCGGGCGGTTGGAATATTATTGGCAATTGCCCACTTCCGTTGTTCGATCATAGCCAGTTGAAGAACGCCGATATCACGCAAAGACCACTGTCTCTGCTTAATGTTGGTGATACCGTCCGTTTCATAGCGATTTCAAAAAAAGAATTTGTAGAGTTGGGTGGAGGCATCGTAAATGGCTAAGACAAAAACTAAACCAACACTGACAGTGATTAAGCCCGGCCCGTTGAGTTTGATTCAAGACTTTGGGCGATTTGGTGTTGCTCATCTTGGATTAACGCAAGGTGGACCGGTTGATGACTACTCTTATAGCTGGGCTAACCATCTATTGGGCAACCCAGTCAACCAAGCGGCGTTGGAAATCACGCTTGGGCAATGTGCGTTGAGAATCGATTTTGATTGCGAGATGGCACTATGCGGGGGTGATTTACAAGCGAAACTCGATGGTAAACCACAGGCTAACTGGAGCACTTTTCAAGCTTTTAAGGGGCAAGTTCTCTCATTTGGTTTGCCTAAAAATGGTCTAAGGGCGTATTTAGCCATTAAGGGCGGTTTCGATGTTCCATCAACTCTTGATAGCTGCTCTACAGTCACTCGTGAAAAGATTGGTGGATTAACGCAAGATGGAGAGCCATGCCAACAAGGGCAACAAATCGCTTTTACCCAACACCAACTCTCTCATCCATTTAAAGCGTTGAGTGTTACCTTCCGATACACGCCTGATTACAATCTACCCGTGAACCTACGAGTGATTGAAGGCTATCAAAGCGAGCTATTCTCCGAGTCAGCAAAAGAGACTTTGTATAACGCGCAGTATCACGTTGACCAAAACTCTAATCGGATGGGTTATCGACTCAGTGGCGAGCCCGTAGACTCGCCTGACATTTCGCTATTGTCAGAAGGCATTGCCCTAGGTGCGATTCAAATTCCACAAGATGGACAGCCTATCGTGCTGCTTAATGATAGACAGACCATAGGTGGTTATCCGAAGATAGGATGTGTCGCCAGAATCGATTTACCACGCTTGGCGCAAGCAAAACCTGGACATGCGATATCGTTCAGCAAGGGCGATCGCTTGGGCTTACAAGATGTTTGGTGCCAATGGGCTCAGTTTTTCGGCTATTAGTTTTTGCGATGTGTTATGTGCTAAATGCTATGTAGCTGAGAATAATCAACTAGGAAGATGTCATTTAGATGAGGTTCGGTATCTAAGCAGATGTTGAAATGAAGATTCGGCTTACCTATTACAGTAAGCCGAATTGAAGAAATTAAACGCAGTCGATGATGATAGACTAATTATAGGCTATTAAGCGTGATCTTGACCTGACACCTTGGCAAGCGCTTCTGGGTATCCACGTTCTTGTGTCAAATCTATCGCTCTGTTTTCAATATCATTTAGATTAAGTGACATTGTCACTGAGTGTGTGTCTTCAATAGATGCCGCCTCTGATACATCAAACCATTGCTCAGCGACCTTTTGTGCCGCTTCTAATGTTGAAGAAGCTTTTACTACTTCAAGTCGAGCATAGCGATCCCCACAGAATGAAACGTCTGAAGCTCTTAAGCTTGGATCGGTTCCCGGAATCTGTTGTGCACCAAACAAAGGTTTACCACCGACCAATGCAGAACTGAAACTTGGGATGAACTGAGACATATGCGTTATTGCCGCGCGAGTTCTTAATTCAAGCTGATCTTCACTCCAACCCGATACGATTTTCTTAAGCAGCTTCGAAGGCAACTGTGGCTGTGACGAGTCTGTTGACGATGAAACAAGCCCACCCTCAAACAGAGTAATCCCTTCTGTCATGCCGTGAAGTTGGAACACACCATCAGCATACGGCGTTAATTGCGCCATGCCTTGCGGTGTGCCTCTCGGGCCATGGAAGATAACTTCTGGCCACTCTTCCTTACATTCTTGCGAATATGGCCACTCTGTAACGTATGCAGCTTTAAACTCAACAAGTCTTTGCTGCTTAGAGCCAACAAAGTCATCTACGATACCCGTTTCAAACCCACTCGCATTAATCAAGTAATCGGTCGTTAGTTGGCAGCTTTGGTTTTCGGCATCGGTATAAGTCAAAGACCAACCTTGACCTGTCGACTCAACAGATTGTAATCGGCTGTTGGTTAACACAGTACAGTTAGCTTGTTGCCCCAAAGAGAGTTGAGCGGTCGCAGAAAGTCGGAATACGCTCCAGCCATACTCTTGGACCATCGCAACAGGATACTTTAGGGTCTCTAAATCCGTATGCTTGGCGAAAGGAATACACCAATCATCAAGCGATGTTGGTTTCAGAGGCTGTGTTTTCGCAGAAAGTGCTAATAAATCTTCTTTGCTGTACAGCTTATAATACTCTTCCGGATCACCGAGCACTTGGTTGCTTTTATCTTGTTTAACAAGATCGGCATAAGCGCTTTTGATTATCTTGAGACGAGGAAGCAGATCCAACGGCTCTCCACCATCACTGTGCGGAACGGCGATGATTGTCGGACGAATATTGATCGTATGAGGGAATAAGCGGACGGTATCAATTGACTGTGTGAGCAATTGAAGACACTGCTCTACAGAAATATCTCGATACAAATTGCCGCCAGCGTGCAGGTGGCAAATTGGTGGACCATTAACCAAACTCGGCCCTTTTTCTAAGATAGTGACCTTAAAACCCAACTCACTAAAGTGAATCGCGCTCGTTGTTCCGGCAATACCACCACCAACAATGGCAATAGAAGGTTGATTTGTATCCGTTTTGTTGTGGTTCATCGTGTTCTGTAGAATAAGATTAACTGCCTCTATTCTACTTTTGTTCTGCGATGAATTAAAACACATTTTTATCAAGGTCTTAGATAGGCGGGATTTAATATCTATGTAAAAAACATAAATAATCTCTTGACTCAATAACTCCAGATAGGGTTTTAAAGGTTATTCTAACAGTCAAATTTGTCCTAAGTGACGCCACATAAAGGCTGCCTCAGTACTCTTAAAACATAGCGGTTAACTTATCCCTAAAGTTATCCACCGTTTTTGTGGATAACTGTTGATAACGTTCTTGCTAAGTTGCGCAAACCCTTTGTTTACAGGGACTAACCGCTGTTCATTAAATCGGCATTATTGGGTAATTAGTTTTAAAAAATGCTAAAAACAGTGGAATCTAAGGTGCGATATTTTTTACTTATGCTACCGGTTGGTTAAATAAAAAACGGTCTAAAGCGACGTATTATAAATAGTGCATGACTAAGTATAAATAATCTCACTTTTAGACCGTTTTAAGCGCTTGGCTAGATCTCGCTAACGACTAGCCAAAATCCTTGTTTACTGGTGCCAACAAACGTTTGATTAAGCTATTCACTACCGCGGCTAATGTGATGAACGTTAGCACCGGTAGCGCTATCCACAACATCGGGTGAAGTGAAGGTTGTAACTCAAAACCAAAGTTCATCACTCCTGCCACGCTGAGCTCAGAACCAAGGGCTGCAATTGAGCCTGCGACTAACGCCATTAAACCGTACTCACACCAAATAGTATTGAGAATTCGCTTCTTACTCGCGCCTAATGTTCGATACAAGCGTATCTCTTGTTGTCTTTGAGATAAGCTCAATCGCAATAGAGTGAAGATAAGCAACAGCCCCGCCACCACACCTAACGCCGCAAGTACGGTAATCGACCAAACAATCTGCTTAAGCAACTCTTGGATCTTGCTACCCATCTTACGAATATCCATCAAACTCACGGTTGGATGATTTCGAGAGAGTTCGTTGAGCATCTGATTGTGTTGTTCTTCTAATCTGAAGCTCACTAGCCAAGTAGAAGGGATTGAACTCAAGACATCTGGAGTAAAAATGAAGTAGAAGTTCGGCTTCATTTCTCGCCACTCGACTTTGCGGACGCTATTCACCTTGGCAGAAACATTCTGGCTGTTGATTGTGAATGACAGCTCATCGCCAATCTTTAGATCCAGTTGCTCCGCGACATCCGATTCCACAGATACGCCATGCTCTTGCGTCCAGTTACCTTCTAACAATTCATTGTACTCGGGTAAGCTATCTCCCCAAGTGAAGTTGATCTCTCGACTTAGTGCGTCTGTTTCGCCTGAGGTATCGCTGTATTCCGACGCTTCAACACCGTTTATCGTCGTCAGTCGTCCTCGGATAATTGGAAACGCTTGAGTACGCTCTACTTCGTTTGCATCAATCGTCTCGAGATAACTGTCTTTCTCATAGCTTGCAATGTTAAGTGCAAACGCATTTGGTGCGTTCTCGGGTAAGGTTTGCTGCCAATCTGACAGTAAATCACTTCTTACCAACCAGATGATAGACAGCAACATCAGTGAAAGCGCTAAAGAGCCAAATTGAATCCCTGTTGCTAATGGTGTGCGATTAATTCGGCTCAATGCCAAGCGCATAGACGTCGACGTCGGCAGCTTGCCGACCAAACGCAGAACAAGCGTACTCACAATCGCAAGCACTAAGAACAGGCAAGCGATACCCGCTAGAACGATCCATACCAACAGGTTATCGCCGTACATCAGCATCATTGGAATAATAGGCACCAGCAACAACAGGTATTTCTTGTAGCTTTCATTGGACTGGTGACTTGATTGGATAACGCTGATTGCCGAGGTGTTGACCAAGCCAATTAACGGGATACCAAGAGCAGGAACACCAATTAGGATGCTTGATAAAATCGCCAAGATTGTAGGTTCAATACCATAGCTAGGAAGTGGCGTTGGTAATAAGTCGCCCAGAGGTATACGAAGCAAAAACTCCAAGCCGATACCGATGGTTATTCCCAGTACTGCACCGATAACCACTAACAAAGATACCTGTACAGACAACCATTTAACGATCCACTGCTTGCTTGCACCTAAACTCTTAAGCATCGCGATGGTTTTACGACGACTCGCAACATAATGTTGGCAAGTGAGTACCAAAGTGGTCGCAGCCATGATCACTACGATAGCTACCGTTAGTGATAAGTATTGAGTGGTGCTTTCGAACATGTCGTTGGTACGACTGGCTGAGTCTTGTGTACGCCAGCGGTCACTTGGTGTCAGTTCGATACTGTCTTGTGCGGCTTTGAGTTTCGATTCATCACCATTTAAAAACAATCTAAAGCTAACGCGACTGCCCGGTTGAATCGCTCCCGTGGCATCGATATCACTTGTATGAATCAGCACAGCTGGCATTTGTTGGAATGGGTTAAAGCTTAAGCCTGGTTCTTGAGTGATTCGTCCAGTTATCGCTAAATCGGCATCACCAATAGTGACATTGTCACCAATTTCAACCTCTAACTGTGCAAATATACGCTCGTCTAGCCAAAGTTCACCCGGCTCAACATGGTTACTTGATGCTTTATCAGCGCCCTCTAAGATCATTTCACCGCGTAATGGGTAATTACTTTCAACTGCTTTTACCGTCACTAACTGCATTGAGTTATCACTGAATGCCATGGTTGAAAAACGAGTCAACTGAGATCTTTCTAATTGTTCAACTTGAGTGAGGTCTAACAAGGATTGCGGAATTGGGTTTGCTGAGATAAACACGCTATCAGCAGTAAGCGCATCTTTGCCCTGTTTAACAATTACCTGCTCCATACGTTCGGCCAACGCCGACAATGCAAATACACAAGCAATAATAAGCGTTAAAGCGATTGAAACTGGCCACAACTGGCCGTGTCGAATCTCTTCGATACTCCATGAAAACAGGCGTTTATTCAGTCCGTTTGATGAATTCAATTTAGACTTCCTCTATCTGACCGACATGCATCTTGAGTGTTCTTTGGCAACGTTGTGCAAGCTTAGGATCGTGTGTCACCAAAACTAACGTTGTGCCGTGGGATGAGTTCAATTCAAACAACAACTCAACAATTTTGGCTGCCGTTTGTTGGTCTAGGTTGCCTGTGGGTTCATCGGCAAAAAGAATTTTTGGCTTAATCATAAATGCGCGCGCCAACGCGACCCTTTGTTGTTCACCACCAGATAGCTGCGACGGTAAGTGATCAAGCCTGTCTTTCAAGCCTACTGATTCAAGCAGAGCAGTCGCGCGTTCGATGTCTTCGTCTTCTCCCTTTAACAAACAAGGTAACGTGACATTTTGTAGCGCTGAAAGACTTGGAATTAACAAGAAGCTTTGAAATACAAACCCTACCGATTCACTGCGGATCTTCGCTCTTGCCTCGTCATCAAGCTGTGAAAGTGGCTGTCCTAATAAACTGATTTCGCCTTTCGTTGGTACATCAAGACCAGCAAGCAGCGTCATTAAGGTCGATTTACCCGCGCCAGACGTGCCGACAATCGCGACAGTTTCGCCTTCATGAATATCGATATCGACGTGCTCTAGGATTGTTAAATGTTCTTGATTAGTAGACACTGTCTTCGAAACAGCTTCTGCTTTAATGATGGATGTATGCATGACTCGACTAATTTCCTTTTTATTCTTTATTTTATTTTCAACCGCTTCTTTGGCTCAAGATACCCGATTAGATTCTAAGGTACTGGTCCTTGGTGATAGCCTGAGTGCTGGTTACAACATGGACATCAAACAGAGTTGGCCAAGCCTGTTACCAGACGCGTTAGCAAAGCATGACAAAACGGTAACCGTGGTTAACGGGAGTATTTCTGGTGATACAACGGGCAATGGTTTAGCCCGCCTACCACAATTGCTTGAAGAACATGCTCCAGACACCGTTCTTATCGAACTTGGTGCGAATGATGGACTTCGTGGTTTCCCACCTAAGCTGATGTCTGCAAATCTTGAGCAGATCATTGAGCAGATAAAAGCTGCGGGCGCCAAACCTATAATGATGCAGATTAAAATCCCACCAAATTACGGAAAGCGTTACAACCAGCAGTTTGAATACGTTTTTGCAGCGCTTGCTGATCAACAAAACGTGCCACTTTTGCCGTTTTTCCTAGAGCATATCATCCTCAAACCTGAGTGGATGATGAACGATGGACTGCATCCAAAACCAGAAGCTCAACCTTGGATTGCTGAATTCGTCGCCGAAGAATTATATCAGTATCTTTAAGTTTTAATGGTCTAGCTCAATAAATTTTACACAGCTTTACGTTAGCCTGAGTGCATATCACCGTTAACTGTAAGGTTATTTATGCTGATCGAACCTGTTATCAAGGGTGTGGTAGCCAAAAGCGCTCACCCTCTTGGCTGTCAAGAAGCCGTAAAGCAACAAATCAAGTTTGTTAAGAGTGCGCCGCAAATCAAAGATGGCCCTAAACGAGTACTGATTATCGGCGCTTCCTCAGGCTTTGGCCTTGCCGCTCGTATTGCCCTTACCTTTGGCGGCGCAAAAGCTGACACTATCGGCGTCTCATTCGAGCGCGGTCCAAACGAAAAATCCCTAGGTAGTGCTGGTTGGTACAACAACATCTACTTCAAAAAAGAAGCCGAACGAGAGCAACGCACTGCTATCAACATCGTTGGTGACGCATTTTCGCAAGAAACACGCTCACAAGTTGTCGAAGCCATTGAAACCTACTTCGAAGGTGAAGTGGATCTGATTATCTATAGCTTAGCTGCAGGCGTTCGTCCTAAACCAGATTCCGATGAGTTTTGGCGCTCTGCCATCAAACCTATTGGTGAAAGCGTAACTGGCGCAACCATTTCTCTGGAACACGACAACTGGGTCACCAACACGCTTGAAGCCGCGACGGAAGAAGAAGCCGAAAGCACACTCAAAGTGATGGGAGGCGAAGATTGGGAACAATGGATAGATGAGCTCATCAACGCAGAATCTATTGCTCCGGGTTGTAAGACAATCGCGTTTTCTTATGTGGGTCCAGAAGTCACACATCCTATCTATTTAGACGGTACATTGGGACGCGCTAAGATCGACCTTCACCAAACCAGCCACGCTCTTAATCTAGAGTTAGCTAACTTTGATGGCAACGCTTTCGCGGCGGTATGTAAAGCCCTAGTCACTAAAGCGAGCGTTTTCATCCCTGGATTAAGCCCTTACTTACTTGCTTTGTATAAGGTGATGAAAGAGAAAGAGACCCACGAAGGTTGTATCCAACAAATGCAGCGTCTGTTTGGCAGTAAACTTTATGGTCAATCCAAAGTACCACTTGATGGTGAGCGATTGATCCGTATGGATGATTGGGAATTAGACCCAGAAACCCAAGCGCACGTAACTGAACTGCTAGAAAAGATGGACGAAAATAACTTCCAAACCTTAGGGGATTACCAAGGGTTTAAAGAAGAATTTCTACAATTAAATGGGTTTGCTCAACCATCGGTAGATTATAGCCAGAAACTTAATACAGAAGATTTTATAAAGTTAAAGCCTTAATCTAAAATTATCTCATTACTGAGACCCGGATTCACATTTGAAAACCTCTGCATAATTGCGGAGGTTTTTTCGTGCAACATTTCTTATACTTAGTTAACGTAAGATTCACAGTTTTCTTTGGTTCATCATAATTAACACAGGATGTGTTGATGCATTTAGCATAATTGACTCGGAGTCATATGAAGAAAATAAAAACTCTCGATTTAGATATCCCAGACGATATGGAGCACGGTTGGCAGAATATTGTCGACCTCTTAGCTCAAATTACTCAAGTGCCCGCAGCACTAATCATGCGTGTTCACGCCAATTACATTGAAGTTTTTTCAACCAGTCGTAGCGAGAACAACCCGTACAACAAAGGTGATTCTGAAACGCTGGGGAATGGGCTGTACTGCGAAACAGTGATGGAAACTCAACGACAGCTTCTTGTGCCTAACGCGCTTGCCGATCCTAAGTGGGACAACAACCCAGACATCAAACTCGGCTTAGTCTCCTATTGTGGTATTCCATTACTTTGGCCTAACGGTGAACTGTTTGGCACCATTTGTATCTTGGACTCGAAAGAGAATCACTACACCCCTACTTATATCAAACTGTTAGAGAGCTTTCGGACTTCGATTGAATCTCAGCTTAAAACCCTATTCCAACACGCCAAGCTTACCCAAATGAATCGCGACCTAAAAAACCGCGTTTACAATCGCACTAAAGATCTCGCGAGCCTTAATTACTCGTTGAATCAAGAAATTGATAAACGAAAAGCGGCTGAACAGAAGATTAACTTCCAAAAGAATCACGACCTCGGCACCGGCTTTTTAAACCGAAACGCATTTGAATCTCGCTTAAACCACAAGCTACTGTCACAGAGAAGGCTGACAGACAGCTCATTTGCAGTCGTTCATATTGGTTTTACCAACGGTAGACGCATACAAGCACGCTACGGCTATAACGCGTTAGACCAAGTGCTTGTTGAATACCGAAAACGCATCGACTGTATTTCTGATATCGATGTATTAACTGCACGCCCTACTTCGGTTGACCTCGTATTGGCGTTTAGTGTTAAAGATTTACACCATCGCCTTGAAGAACTTTGCCAGACGCTCGTTAAAGTTGGTCATTCAGAATTCGACATCGAAAGTGACAAAGTGCATTTGCACGCGTTTATTGGGATTGCAATTACGAACGACGAAGATGACGCGGAAAGCATTCTGCAGAAATCTTCTGAAGCGATGTTAGCCTGCAAAGATTCAGGACAAAAGTTCGCTTACTACTCTCAATCCCATACCGAAGAACAAACTCACATTAATAAGATCGAAGGCTATTTGCTTCAAGCCGTTCGTAATGATGACCTTATGCTCTACTTTCAACCCAAAGTTAGCCCGTTGACGCATCGCTGGGTCGGTGCTGAAGCTTTGCTTCGTTGGCGACATCCTGTTTTGGGTGATATCTCTAACGAAACCCTGATCCACATGGCTGAACAAAACGGTTTGATTTTCGAAGTGGGCAGCTTTGTTTTACGCAATGCGATTGAAAAAGCCAAAGAGTGGTCCGAATACGTTGAAGATTTCAAGATGGCTGTGAATGTGTCTGCAATTCAACTCAAGAACGTACACTTTGCGGAACAAGTGGTTCACCTACTCGAAACCTATCATTTAGAGCCTCGTTTCTTAGAACTTGAAGTTACGGAGAGTGGACTGATAGCAGATGAAGTGGTTGCCAAGAATACCTTGGGATCTTTGCACGATATTGGCGTTACATTGTCACTAGATGACTTCGGTACGGGCTACGCCTCCTTCAGTTATCTGAAGAAGTTCCCATTCGACACCATTAAGATTGATAAGAGCTTTATCGACCAAATGCTCAACTCACACGAAGACTCGGAAATTGTTCGTTCTATTGTCCAAATTGCCAAAAAGCTCGACTTAAAAGTGACGATTGAAGGCATAGAAACGGAGGTTCAGGAGCAATTTATTATTAACGAAGGCTGCGATGTGGGCCAAGGTTACCTTTACGGAAGACCAATGCCGAGCCAAGAATTCGAACACAGCTTAATCAATCAAAACTATTTGGGGACAACTCGTTACGCTTAAAGCGAAAAAGAGCAGTTAGTTTTGGATTTAGGCCTACTTTCTCTTTACTCTAAAGGTGGTGATTTTTATAATCGCCGCCTTTCTGTTTTTATCTTTCCCCTTATATAGGCATTCCTCGTTATGGATCAGTTGACTGCAAAGCTTAAAAAGCTCGAAAAACAAAACTACCGTGCATATCAACAAATTAAAGGTCAATACGACTTTGCTGATTTTGAATTACACATCGACCACATCCAAGGTGACCCATACGCGTCAGCTTCTCGTTTTCGTGCAACGCGCGCGTGGTCTTTGACCGGGTTAGATTGGCTGAAAGAAAAATCTTACGAATACCAAGTAGCCGCTCGTGACTTTATCGCACGTAGCTTCTCTGAGTTCGCGAAACAAGAGTCGACCGTTTCTATCGCGCTGACGGGTCAAACCGTATTAGACAACACAGCTGTTGTATTCACAGACCACGGCATCGAAATTCGTTTCCGTATTAATTTACCAGCTGATGGTCGTAGCATTCTTGCTAAGAAAGCGAACAACATCATCACTTTCTACTTACCGAAGTTTATTCGTCGCGCGACGCTTGAGCGTGAGTTAAACATCGATGCAATGATCAAACATTGTGAAACGATTGAAGACCAAGAAGCGCTGCGTGCTCAATTGGATGAAAACAACCTAGCCGCTTTCGTTGCAAACGGCAGTGTGTTACCTCGTATCGCGGGTAACTGCGACCTTCCAATGAAAGACGCGGTACCTTTCGCGGCTCCAGAATCATTGAGTGTTACGTTAAATACTCCAAACCAAGGTGACGTGACCGGCCTAGGCATTCCAAAAGGCATTACGCTGATCGTTGGTGGTGGTTTCCATGGTAAATCGACACTGTTGAACGCCGTTGAACGTTCTATCTACAACCATATTCCTGGTGACGGTCGCGAAGGCATTGTAACTGCGATTGATACGATGAAGATCCGCGCTGAAGATGGTCGATGTGTGCACAGCTTGAACCTGTCAAACTACATCAACCATTTACCAATGCAGAAAGACACATCTGACTTCAGCACACAAGATGCGTCAGGTTCTACGTCTCAAGCGGCTTGGTTACAAGAATCGATTGAAGCCGGCGTTCAAACTCTACTTATCGATGAAGATACGTCAGCGACTAACTTCATGATTCGTGACGAGCGTATGCAAGCGCTAGTGTCAAAAGGCGATGAGCCAATCACACCACTTGTCGACCGCATTGGTCAGCTTCGTGAAGAGATGGATATCTCTACCATTGTTGTAATGGGTGGCTCTGGTGATTACCTAGATGTCGCGAACACTGTGATTCAAATGCACGACTACCAAGCGGTAGATGTGACTGAAAAAGCAAAAGACGTGATTGCTCAGCACCCTACTCAGCGTACTAACGAATGTGAAACTGCTTTAGAAACGTTTGTACCGCGTTCATTGAACCGTGCTTCACTGATGAACATTCTGACTGACGGTAAATTCCGTGTTAATGCTAAAGGCAAAGAGTCACTGCGTTTTGGTAAAGAGTTTGTAGACCTTTCTGCGCTTGAGCAATTAGAATCACCGTCTGAAGTGAATGCGATCGGTTGGGCTTGGTTCCAATTCGCACAAACTCCAGGTTGGTCAAACAACCCTGCTAAAGAGTTTAACGCTATTTTAGAAAACGAATGGCACGCTAACATGCCTAACTACGGTGACCTAGCGAAACCAAGAACGTTAGATGTGATGGCTGCTCTGAACCGTATGCGTAAATCTCAGTTCAAGCCTTCGAACTGATTTCGTTAAATATCGGATTTATTGTGCTTCTAGGTTTTTGAAGTTTTAATCTTCTAATTTACTAAAGCTTCTAAGCCACTAAATAAGCAAATTAACCTTCTACGGCTCTCATTCTGAGGGCCGTAAATTTATCTAACCTCTTTTGACCTAACCTCTAGTGTCGTCAAAACTCTTGAACTTTATAAATTCATAAAACCAATCTTTACATCAATTACTTATCATCTTTTGTAATGAGAAAATTAAAGGCACTGTTTACCGCCATCTAATGCTGTCGATCCCTCAAAACATGACACAGCTTTTACAAAACCCTAGTGATATTCAGATAAAGTCCCGATTCGACAAGTGTAACCAAATGTAACAGACCCTTGAGGCTTCAATGAATCATAAACGCGTTAAGATGCGTGACCATAAAATCGAAGTGAACCTATTCAAAAACCGCGTAATCGTCGCGTTTTGTGGGATCTTGATGTTCACTCTTGTCTTAGTCGGCAATCTATACCGACTTCAAGTTGAAAATTTTAAAAGCTATCAAACTCGTGCCGATGGCAACAGAATCAAAGTATTACCTATCGCCCCTACTCGTGGACTTATTTACGACCGTAACGGCGTGTTGCTTGCAGAGAACAAGCTTGTCTTTGATCTAACCATGATTCCTGAGCAAACCGATGATGTCGATGCAATGCTCACCAAGCTAGACAAATATGTCCCCCGTGATGCAGAGCAGATCGCTCGTTTCAAAAAACGCTATCACAACACCCGCCGTTTTAAATCTGTGACTATTCTAGAGAACTTAACGGAGGAAGAGATCGCCAAGTTCTCCGTGCACCAGTACCAGTTCCCCGGCTTATCTATCGATACCAGCTTAAAGCGTTTTTACCCGAATGGTGAGGTGCTTACCCATGTTCTTGGTTACGTGGCGCACATCAATGATAGCGATCTCAGAAAGCTTGAAGAACAAGGGATAGAAGCGAATTATCAAGCTACAACAATCATAGGAAAACTGGGTGTTGAACGTTATTACGAAGATATTCTGCACGGCACCAAAGGTTATCAAGAAGTCGAAGTAAACAGCCGTGGGCGAATAGTCCGAACCATTGAGTACGTGCCGCCAGTAGCTGGTAAAGATATCGTGTTAAATATTGACCTTGAGCTGCAAAAATACGTCTTTGAGCAACTTGATCACCGAACTGGAAGCGCGGTTATTCTCGATCCGAAAGACAACAGCGTGTTGGCGATGGCATCAAGCCCGAGTTACGACCCTAACCTATTTGTCGACGGCATTTCGAGTAAGAACTACCAACGTTTATTGAATGATCCGGCTCACCCGTTGGTTAACCGCACCACTCTAGGCGTTTATCCTCCTGCCTCAACCGTTAAACCATTTATGGCTGTGGCAGGACTGCAAGAACATGTCATCTCTGAAGATACCATGCGTAACGACCATGGCGTTTGGAGAATTCCTGGCTCTAAACGAAACTCTAAATCGTGGCGTGACTGGAAACGTTGGGGTCACGGACCTGTCGATGTCACTCAAGCCATTGAAGAGTCGGTAGATTCATTCTTCTATCAAACCGCTTTCGATTTGGGTATTGACCGAATTTCAAGTTGGATGAACCGATTTGGATTTGGTGAACCGACAGGCATTGATATCTATGAAGAAAGTACCGCCAACATGCCGACTCGAGAATGGAAGATGATGCGTTATCGCACCCCTTGGTATCAGGGTGACACAGTTCCGATTGGTATTGGCCAAGGTTATTGGACATCGACACCTATGCAACTTGCTAAAGCAACGTCAGTATTGGTTAATCATGGTAAGGTGATGCCACCTCATATCTTAAGAGCCACCTTAGATCATGGTGAAGATTTCAGTACACAACAACTTGTCGAACCGGAGCCAATGCCCTCAATCACCGAAGTACCGGATAGAATTTGGGATGTGCCAATCAATGCGATGCGACTCGTAAACCACGGCAGCCGAGGTAGCGGCAGGCGCGCATTTAAGGGAACTAGCTACACTAGCGGCGGAAAATCAGGTACGGCACAAGTCTTTGATCTTGCGAAAGATCAGGTCTACAACTCGAAGAAACTCGCTAGACACTTGCTTGACCATGCGCTTTACACGGCTTTCGCACCTTATGAGCACCCTGAATATGTCGCGACGGTGGTCATTGAACACGGTAACGGCGGTTCAAAAGTCGGCGCGCCATATATCCGTAAAGTACTCGATTATGCGTTTGAGCATAAAAGTGGCCAAAACAAAGATAACTCCTAATACCAAGAAAGCCCCACTCTAGATTCATAGTATGGGGCTTTTTATTTTAGAGTTGCATTAGACGTAGACGTAGCTAGAGACTTCGTTAGGTTACGAGCTTCGTAATACATTCCATGCTTCACAGAGCGTCTGAAATTTCGCCGTATTTCCCTCGTCCCGATCTGGATGCCAGCGCAAAGCCAATTGTCGCCAGCGCTTTCTAATTTCATGGTGTGTCGCGTCTAAAGGTAACTCAAACAGGTTCAATGCTCGACTTCGATCCATATCGAGTTCATCACCACCCACATACTTTCTATACCGAGTCCAAAATTCGTTCAACAGCCTTTTGACTTCACCTTCATCCGCTTCATAGTTAACCCAATTAATGTAGTATTCTCGAAGTGGGTCTTGATGATCGATGCTGTGACTGCTTCCGTGATAACGACCATTCATCAATTCGATGTCCATCGCTTGGACTTGGAGCCAACCATCTGGGTGTAAGGTTTCTTGAAGCTGATAAAGCGCATTCATGATAAGGAAGTTCTTTTTAAACAACTCTTTCTCAGGCACAGCATCCAACACTGGCACAAACCCAAGATCGTTCAGATGAGCTGCCAATGTGTGTACTTTCCATCCGCTTGGCTTTTGCTTAAGCACTTCCATTATCGGCCAAAGCAATGGGTTTTCCATATGGCAATGAAAGTTTGCTCTCACATCTTGATAATTCGACATAGTTGACTCAGTTAGCTTCTCTGAATTAATGGATTTCTAGAACTGTGGATACTATAAGTAACCTGTTTCGCATCCGTTGCGTATCTTCTTTAATTGAAAGCGATTTTCTAAGATTTGTCGAGCTTAAGGACAAACAACTTTCTAACGTTTGGCTTAAAGGCACCTTTTATCGTCAAAACTGAGTACCATTTCGTTGAATACAACCGTTAGTAATAAAGCCGCAATTCTTTGGTACGGATACAAAAAAGGTCAGCGACTTAGCTGACCTTTCACATCTATCCCAATTTTAGGGACGAAGCATTGAACTGACTAGATAACGCCAAGCTCTCTTAGACGTTCCATTAGGTATTCGTTTGCTGTGTACTTTTCAGATAGCACTACTTCTGGTTTCGGGTGAAGGAATAGAGGCAAAGAGATACGAGACTTCTCTTGGCGTTCACCTGATGGGTTGATTACACGGTGAGTTGTCGATGGGAAGTAACCACCAGATGCTTCTTGAAGCATGTCACCGATGTTGATGATCATGTTACCGAAGTCACATGGAACATCTAGCCACTCGTCATTTTGAGCTTTAACTTGAAGGCCCGGCTCGCTTGCAGCAGGAAGAACCGTCAGTAAGTTGATGTCTTCGTGTGCCGCAGCGCGGATTGCACCTGGCTCTTCATCACCTTGCATTGGTGGGTAGTGAAGAACACGAAGCAGAGTCTGTTCACTGCCGTTGATCATTTCTGATAACGCTATAGAGAATTTATCTTGTACTTCTTTAGGAGCATGAGCTTCAACCCAACCTAGCAGCTCTTGAGCAAAAGCATTCGCACGTTGGTAGTAATCTAGAATCTGTTCTTTCAGCTGTTCAGGGATTTGGCCCCAAGGGTATACGTGAAAGTACTCTTTGATGTCTTTTACAGTGTGGCCTTTAGCAACTTCAGACACTGAAGGTGGAAAATATCCATCTTGTGTTTCAACATTAAAGTGGAAGTTCTCTTTTTCTTCAGAGATGAAGAATTGGTACCAGTTTTCGTAAATTGACTCAACAAGCTCTTTCGGGATTGGGTGGTTCTTAAGAACACCAAAACCAGTTTCACGTAGAGAGCGAACAAATTGTTCTGCTGCGTCGTCAGCAAGGTAATCGACAGTTTCCAGTTTCATGACTTTCTTTCTTGTTATGTAGTAATAGAGCGATTTTAAGGATCGCTTTGTTGTAAATCAAACTTTTGTGAAACTCTAGCAACCGTTTGTCTAGATACTGGGCGATAACACCACTTTTCAACAAATCTGGTGATTAAGACCCAATTGAACACTGTTCATTATTGTGTAACACTATTAAAAACTTCGACGAGAGATCTTGATATGACAATCACGCCACTTGCTCAAAATCGACCATTGCTGTCATTGACGACGCTGTATCTGACTGTGTTTCTATTTTCAGCGTTCGCTCCCTCTTCAAGAGCGGTATGGATTGCCGAAATTGTCCCAGCGCTTGCGATATTGGTGGGAATCTGGTGGTTATCAACAAAGCTCACCTTCACTAAGACAGCTTACGTTTTAATGTTTATCTGGCTAATTTTGCATACGATAGGCGCGAAATATACCTTCGCAGAAGTGCCATTTGATTGGTTCAACAACATGATAGGTTCTGAGCGTAATAACTTTGATCGTGTCGCGCATTTCTCAATTGGCCTTTATGCTTACCCACTCGCTGAGTACTTGATTCGTAAAAAACTGGCTCAACCGGTGCTGGCATGTTTCTTTGCGCTATTTGCGATCATGAGTGTGGCTGCAGGTTATGAAATTATCGAGTGGTGGTACGCGGAGATTGCAGGTGGTGATGAAGGTATCGCGTTCCTTGGCTCACAAGGTGATATTTGGGATGCACAGAAAGATATGCTGTGTGATACCACAGGCGCAATTGTTTCGCTATTACTTCTTAAGCTTCAAGGGCGTGTCAGAGCTTACTGAGCTCAATTCTTTACTCTGAGTATCAAAAGCAACGTTGAAATGCCACACACAAACTGCGCTGTGGCATTTTTAGTTTCAGCATTGTTTGCTCGTTTTAATGTGACACGTTATTTCATCGTTACCTTGCCACCAACAAACTTGTAGGCTGGCGTACCTCGAACCAAAGTGTCTCGCGCAAATTCAATCCCGCATTCAGGGCACACACATGGTTTTTTCGTGAAATCTTCAACGATACGCTCCTTAAAACATTTCACGAGTGCACCTTTGCCACCTTTCCGATACTTAAAAAGCTGCGTTTTGCATTTGGCACAGAAAATCTGAACCGCCTCGTGGAGTATACAGTAAAAAC
>NZ_JBFRSX010000066.1:0-37987 GCF_041473835.1 Vibrio sp. 10N.222.55.A1
GAGAAGAAACCGAAAAAGAAAGCGGATACGCCAAAGCCAACACGTGATGACAAAAGCGGCCGTAATTCGATTGAGTTCTTCTAAGTTATAGCTCTAAACTACAGATCTAAAACTATTCTTTTGAAATTCGAGCAACGTTAAACTTCGGTTTTGCGTTAAGCAGATAGTAAAAGGCTCACTATTCAGTGAGCCTTTTGTGTATTTGTTTGCTAGCACAGCTAACGGCAAATAACGCTTCTTCTCAGTGACGAGTGCGAGAAGATGTCAATTCTGATGCACGTAACTGAGCAACGGCTTTCGCTAGTTCTAGCTGAGCTTGTGCAAAGTTAATGTCTATGTTGCCCTTGTTGATGTTCTCTAGAGCGGCATATTTCGCTTCTTCTGCGCGAGCGCGGTCAATGTCTTTACCATGCAAGGCCGTGTCGGCTAATAACGTAACCACATCCGGCTGAACTTCCAGCATCCCACCAGAGACATACAGCACTTGGCCTTCTGATTTAGGGTCTGTAACAAACACGGTTACGCCCGGTTTGATCTTACTGAGAAGCGGGGAGTGACCGGGGCGGATCCCCAGTTCACCGTCAGCGCCAGAAACGGCTAGGGCATACGCTGGACCTGAAAACAGCGTACCTTCCGCACTTACAATATTAAGTTGAAATGTATTATCTGTAATTCCGATAGCCATGGTGCACCTGCCTCTTAGAGTGATTTTGCTTTGTTAAGCACTTCGTCGATAGAGCCACAGTACAAGAACGCTTGTTCTGGGATATCGTCATATTCACCGCTTAACAGACCTTTAAAGCCTCTTAGTGTTTCGCTTAGCGGTACAAAGACACCTTTCTGACCAGTAAACACTTCGGCTACGTGGTAAGGCTGCGTTAAGAAACGTTCAATCTTACGAGCGCGAGATACGGTCTGTTTGTCTTCAGTAGACAGCTCATCCATACCAAGAATCGCGATGATGTCTTTTAGCTCTTTGTAGCGTTGCAGCGTTGTTTGTACTTTTTGTGCAATGTCGTAGTGCTCTTGGCCTACGATCAGCGGATCTAACTGACGTGACGTTGAATCTAACGGGTCAATCGCAGGGTATAGACCCAGTGCCGCGATGTTACGAGACAGTACAACGGTCGCATCTAAGTGAGCAAAGGTTGTTGCTGGCGATGGGTCAGTCAAGTCATCCGCAGGTACGTATACTGCTTGGATAGAGGTGATAGAGCCTTGTTTTGTTGACGTGATACGCTCTTGAAGTACGCCCATCTCTTCAGCCAGTGTTGGTTGGTAACCTACTGCTGAAGGCATACGACCTAGCAGAGCTGATACTTCTGTTCCCGCAAGCGTGTAACGGTAAATGTTATCAATGAACAACAGTACGTCACGACCTTCATCACGGAAGCGCTCAGCCATAGTTAGGCCTGTAAGTGCTACACGTAGACGGTTTCCCGGTGGCTCGTTCATTTGACCGTAAACCATGGCTACTTTGTCTAGTACACCTGCTTCTTTCATCTCGTAGTAGAAGTCGTTACCTTCACGAGTACGCTCACCTACACCGGTAAATACAGAAAGACCTGAGTGGGCTTTGGCGATGTTGTTGATAAGCTCCATCATGTTGACGGTTTTACCTACACCAGCACCACCGAACAGACCAATTTTACCACCCTTAGCGAATGGACAGATAAGGTCGATAACCTTAACGCCTGTTTCTAGAAGCTCAGTGCTGTTTGCTTGTTCTTCATAAGAAGGGGCTTCACGGTGAATCTCGTAGTTTTCTTTCTGACCGATTTCACCACACTCATCGATAGGTTGACCAAGCACGTTCATGATACGGCCTAGCGTTTCTTCGCCGACAGGAACCGTGATTGGAGAGCCTGTGTTTTCAACCGTTAGGCCACGACGTAAGCCATCTGACGTACCCATTGCAATACAACGAACGATATTGCTACCCAGTTGTTGTTGTACTTCCAATACTAACGAGCTTGCTTCGTCGCTAGTCACTTTCAATGCATCATAAACGCGTGGGCTGTTGCCGCCGCTGAACTCGACGTCAACCACCGCGCCGATTACTTTAACTATTTTTCCAACACTCATTCTTAAATCCTCAAATTCTGTTCTTGACCCAGTCTTTTCTAGCCCTAGACAGCTTGGGCACCTGAGACTATTTCACTCAGCTCTTGGGTAATGGCAGCCTGACGCGCCTTGTTGTAGACCAACTGCAAGTCATCAATGAGTTGGCCTGCGTTATCAGTCGCCGCTTTCATAGCGACCATTCGGGCTGCTTGCTCACAGGCAATGCTCTCAACAATGCCTTGATACACTTGCGATTCGATGTATCGATGTAACAGTTCTGAGAGTATGTCTTTGGGTGCTTGCTCATAGATGTAGTCCCAACGACGCGCTTTTTTAGGCTCACCACCTTCCTCAGAATCCGAAGGGTGGGGGAGCAACTGCAAGGTCGTTGGCGCTTGAACCATGGTGTTGACGAACTGGTTGTAAACGAGATACAAGCTATCGATTTTACCTTCGTCGTAATGCCCGAGCATCGCATTCACCGTACCTAAGATGTCTTCTAACTTAGGTGTATCGCCAAGACCTGACGTTTGTGCAATAACGTTGCCGCCGCGTTGGAAGAACGAGATAGCCTTAGATCCCACTAAGGTTGTTTCTACCTCGACTCCCTTGGTGCGCCATTGCTCCATTTCTTCTAACACTTTCTTGAACAAGTTTGAGTTCAAGCCACCACACAAGCCGCGATCGGACGAGATAATGATGTAAGCGACACGCTTAGGTTCACGCTGTTGCAGGTAAGGGTGCTGGTACTCCAGGGAACCCGATGCAACATGAGAGATAACTTTTCGCATGTTCTCGGCGTAGGGGCGAGTTAGCGTCATGTTGTCTTGAACCTTGCGCATCTTACTTGCTGCAACCATTTCCATTGCGCTAGTGATTTTCTGAGTGTTACTAACACTGGCTATCTTGGTGCGAATTTCTTTAGTACTTGCCATAATCTGCTCCTATTTGTTTTGATTTCCAGCTAACAAACCGGAGCACTTACCAAGCTTTCATCCCAACAAAACCTTCTAGGATCTCTTTAAGAGCACCGTCGATTTCGTCATTGTAATCGCCTGTCGCGTTGATTTTTTCGAACAACGCAGGGTTCTGACCTTTGGCATAAGCAATCAGCTCTTCTTCAAAACGGGCAATGTTGTTTAGCTCAACACCGGCCAAGTAGCCTTTCTCTGCTGCGTAGATAACCGTTGCTTGCTCAGCGACTGACATTGGAGAGTATTGTTTTTGCTTCATTAATTCGGTAACACGCTCACCATGGTCTAGCTGTTTGCGCGTCATCTCATCTAAGTCAGAAGAGAATTGAGCAAAGGCCGCCAGCTCGCGATATTGAGCTAATGAAGTACGGATACCACCAGACAGTTTCTTGATGATCTTGCATTGCGCCGCACCACCCACACGAGATACCGAGATACCTGGGTCTACTGCAGGACGTAAGCCTGAGTTAAACAGTTGGGTTTGAAGGAAAACCTGACCATCAGTGATTGAGATTACGTTGGTTGGTACAAACGCTGATACATCACCCGCCTGAGTTTCAATAATAGGAAGCGCCGTTAATGAGCCTGTTTGGCCTTTCACTTCACCGTTAGTGAACTTCTCTACATACTCTGCATTCACTCGTGCTGCACGTTCTAGTAGGCGTGAGTGAAGGTAGAATACGTCGCCAGGGAAGGCTTCACGACCCGGTGGGCGTTTCAATAGCAATGAGATTTGACGGTAAGCAACGGCTTGTTTTGATAGGTCATCATAGATGATCAGCGCATCTTCACCGCGGTCACGGAAGTATTCACCCATGGTGCAACCCGCATAAGGGGCTAGGTATTGAAGCGCTGCAGACTCTGATGCTGATGCCACGACTACGATGGTGTTTTTTAGCGCATCGTGGTCTTCGAGTTTACGAACCACATTAGCGATAGTGGAGGCTTTTTGGCCAATCGCTACATACACACATTTGATGCCAGAATCTTTCTGATTGATGATCGCATCGATAGCTAACGCTGTTTTACCCGTCTGACGGTCACCAATGATAAGCTCACGTTGACCACGACCGATTGGCACCATGGTATCAACCGCTTTATAACCAGTTTGAATAGGTTGATCAACAGACTTACGTTCGATTACACCCGGTGCAATCACTTCTACAGGGTCGAGTCGGTCACAACTCACTGGGCCTTTGCCATCGATTGGCTCGCCTAATGTGTTGACTACACGACCAAGAAGTCCGTTACCTACAGGTACTTCTAAGATACGACCTGTACCTTTCACTTTCATACCTTCAGAGAGGTCAGTGTAGGGGCCCATAACCACCGCACCTACTGAGTGGGTATCGAGGTTAAGTGCGAGTGCGTATTTGCCACCTGGTAGCTCAATCATCTCGCCTTGCATAACATCAGCAAGGCCATTGATTGTGATGATGCCATCACGAACCGATACGATAGTGCCTTCATTGCGAGCCTCGGTGCTCACATTAAATTTCGAGATGCGTTCTTTGATTAGATCGCTGATTTCATTTGAATTTAATTGCATAATTGTTACCTATCTCGCGTGAAGTTGATGAGCCAATCGGTCAATTGATGTGTTTAAAGAACCATCGATAACGGTTTCACCCGCTTTGATGACCATTCCACCCACTAACGCGTCATCAATAACCTGCTTCATTTCAACCTGACGCTCTAATTTCTTCTCAAGTGCAGCTGTTAGTGACGTAACTTGATCTTGTGTCAGCATTTCTGAACTGGTGACAGTGACAGGCACTACACGTTCATGTTCGTCCTTTAGCTCGCAGTACAATTCAAACAGGTCTCTTACAACAGAAAGGCGGCCGTTCTCGGCCAAGACTCGAATGAGATTAATGACGTGGTCATCAACGAGTCCTTGGCAAATATGAATGATGAGGTTTGCCAGCTCTTCTGTTTGGTGTGTAGAAGCACCTTCTGCTGAAGAAATCTGACTAGCGATCGTTTCTTCTTCCGCGACAGCCACAAGAATGGACAGCATTGAGTGCCACTCTTGTAACTGGTTTTCACCTAAAGCAAATTCAAACGATGCTTTGGCGTAGGGATGAGCAATATTGGTGTAATCTGACATATTGCCTCTCCTTAGAGTTCGCTAATCATTTGGTCAACTAGCGCTCGGTTCGTTGCGGAATCTAGGTTTTTGCTAATCAGTTTCTGTGCACTTTGAATTACTGCGTCTGCCATATCTGCCTGAAGTTCACGGCGTATCTTTTGGCGTTCGCCTTCTAGCTCAGCTCTACCTTGTTCTAAGATGCGTGCCTTTTCTTGCTCGGCTTCTTGTTGCGCTAAGCTGATGATTTCATTGCGGCGTTTTCGGCCCTGTTCAACCAGTTCAGTCACATCTTTTCTTGCATCTTCGATGAGTTGCGCGCCATTTGATTTTGCTAGTTCTAGCTCTTTCGCAGCGTTCTCTGAGTGGCGTAAACCATCAGCGATTTCTTTTTGGCGCTCGTCTAACATCGCGGTGAGAGGGGGCCATACATATTTCATGCAGAGCCAAACAAAAATCACGAATGAGATTGCTTGTCCAAACATGCTTGCATTTAAGTTCATACCTTCCTCACTAAATCTTGATTATTTACAAATCGATCTTTCAAAGCGGTTTGATTAAGCCACGGCGAAGATGATGTATAGACCGATACCAACACCGATCATCGGTACTGCATCCACAAGACCCATCATGATGAAGAATTGAGTACGAAGCATTGGAGTAAGGTCTGGTTGACGCGCAACACCTTCAAGGTATTTACCTGCTAAGTTACCAATACCAGATGCTGCACCTGCTGCACCTAAACCGATCAGTAATGCACCTGCTACATATAAAACTGCGCTTACGATATCCATTTGTATCTCCGATAAATAATTTTTTAGTTAAATTTTTTAGTTATTAATTAGTGGTGTTCTTCTGTTGCCATACCTAAATAAACAACGGTCAGTACCATAAATATAAATGCTTGCAAGAATACGATTAATATGTGGAATAGTGCCCAAGGAACACTCAGTGCCCATTGCATCCACCATGGCATTAATGCGATCAGAATAAATATCATCTCACCTGCATACATGTTTCCAAATAATCGTAAGCCTAGTGATATAGGTTTTGAAATTAATGTTATTAATTCAAGAACTAAGTTAACAGGGTATAAAAGAGGGTTATCAAATGGCTGCGTAGTAAGCTCTTTGATAAAGCCTTTCAATCCTTTATTTTTAAATGTATAAGTCAACAGTAAGATAAATACACCGAGTGCCATCGACATTGGAATATTTACGTCCGCCGTTGGTAGATCTCTAAAGTGTTCTAGACCCATTGCACGACTTAATGCTGGTATGAAATCTATTGGTAATAAATCGACCGCGTTCATTAACAACACCCAAACAAAAGTGGTTAATGCCAGTGGCCCTATTAATTTATCCTCCGCTTGAAAAATCTCTTTTACTAGGTTGTTTACAAAATCAAATATCAGTTCGATAAAACATTGAAATCGACCTGGAACACCGCTGGTGCCCTTAGTCACTACGTATCGAAAAGCTCCAATAAACAGTAAACCCGTAATCCAAGATACCAACATCGAGTCGATGTTGAACGCCCAGAAACCATCACCTGTAGTTAAGAAGGTTAAGTGATGCTCTATGTATTCGTGAGCGGTAGTTACTTGATCCATACTACACGTACTCCGATCTTGTAGAGGCAGTAATAAATGGTGTTAAGAAGTACCCAACCATAGTGAGAATATATGCGTACAATATTACTGGGTTATCCAATTTGAAAAACTGGAACGCCAAGATAAACATTAAGAACGTATAAGTTATTTTCACGACACGACTCATTTGCATTAAGTCACGTAAACTATAATTAGGATTCTTGCGCACCTTTAGGCTTGCATATATAAAACCAAACAGCGGAGGTAGCATCGCAATTCCGATACCCAAAGCCGACGATTCCATATCTACTTTATTACCAAAAAACACTTCATATAAAACTACACCGACGGCTAATACTACTTGGCAGAGAACAACTCTTTTAGCAGCAACAAGAATGTCACCACTTATCCCATTAAGCCTCATAATAAAACCTTATATTTAACAGTGTAAGCTCATATAAAACACAGTTTGAATATGTCTTGCTACTCGCATTTACTTGTTAATAAAACTTTGCTTGTTAACAAAGAGATAATCTTGCTGGTTTTATATCTCCTGACGAAATAGAACGATATAAACTAGTTCGCTCTCGTTTCGACAAAATATAAACTACGCCTAAAATTATGTGATCAAAACGACAAATATTGATATCAATAATTCCATTTTTGAAATGAATGTTTTTCATTTATGAAAGTAATAGTTCTATCACTTTATTCATGAATATTTAAGATGCTTTATCCTTGTGAAAAAGAGGGTCTTTTTAGAAGGGAGTAGCGAGCTAAATTTTCAACTTATGATCTTATCAATTAAGACTATTCAAACACTTAGGTTCATTTACAAGCTGAGTTGTGAAGTGTGATTTTGGTAGGGGTTAAGCTTGTTTGAGGCAATGATGGAAGATCTGGTTTTTCTGGTAAATTAAACGTACGTCGCTCCTTATCAATAAGCGAATATTTTTTATATTGTCGTCAGCTTGTCACTATTTGCGTGCGCGAGAGTGTAAATTCAGCGCCTAAATGTTGATGATATAGGAGTGAAATGGGGGACTGGGTGTGCGAGAAGCATGGTGCGGAGAAGAAACACCGAGTTTTGAGGAAGTTAATGGCAGCATAGCGCTGCCTAATTTACTTAATCTAGGCTCTCTTATGACTCTTCATAACTGAGGTATTGAATACATAAGTCATGGAAAGCCTGTGCTTGTGGCGAGATCGTACGATCAGACAGTCTGAAAATGCCGATCTGTCGTTGCAAGGGTGGGTCAATTAGCGGAATCCACACCAAGCGGGTTTCATTGGTTGGGAAAGCCAGCTTAGGTAGCGTGGTCACGCCTATCCCGAGCTCTAACACCGAAAAAAGCGAGGTAATGTTCTCGACAGAGTACAGGGCTTGTTCGCTGAGCATGCGCGCAGGTGTTGGGTCCAGTAGGGTGCAAGTCCCGTTACGAATGAAGGGCTGCTTTAACAAGGTTTGCCATTCGATTCCTTCCCGTTGAGAGGCGATAGGGTTATCTTTGAGGCACACCACACCGATAGGATCAGAAAGCAAAGGCGTGAAGTCGATGCTCTCTTCTTCTAAATGGGAGCTATTACCGAGGGCAACATCCACCTCGCCAGAGAGTAATCTTGCTTCTACCCCTGCCGCATTATCATCAATCAAACTCACTTCTACATTCGGGTACTGCTCACAAAATGCCCCTAAAACACTAGGGATGAGTTTTGCGGCCACCGAAGGCACGCTCGCTATTCGAACTCTTCCTTGTTGTCCTGCTGCCGCTGCGCGTAAGTCATTGTCTAATGCTTTGTACACGTTCAGAAATTGAATGATCTTGGGCAAACATATTTCTCCAAAAGGCGTCAGTGTCGATTTGTTGCCTGTTTCAAACAGAGGTTGGCCGAGTATTTTTTCCAACTCTTTTATCGAAGTCGAAAGTGCCGCTTGCGATCGATTTGCACGGTGAGATGCCGCTCTAAATCCACCTTCTTCGACCACCAAAACGAAATGTTTTAACTGTTGTAGCTTAATACTCATGACTCCGATCCTTCTCTAGCCCTTGCTATACCTTACTTTTTGCAAGGTGATAGATTTTATTTATCAAATGCACAAAATTTACCGTTAGATTTATCAGGCGTCAAGGTGCAGTATTTAACCATCTTGAAACATAGTTGTTACAAAGTTGGATGAAATCGTGAACGCACAAACTAAAAAACACCCAGTAAAAACCTCTCTTTTTGCTTCAAAAGCACCACTAGAGTGGGCAATCGTTAATAACGGCACTCTATACACTGCGCAGATTCCAATCGATGAAACGGGCGCAGTAGTAGAAGGCGGTATTGAAGCGCAAACGCGTCAGACTTTTAACAACCTTGTTCATACCTTGGAGTGTGCAGGCGAATCGATGGATTCTGTGCTGCAGGTTCTGATTTACGTGACTGACCGTGAATACCTGAAAACGGTAAACAGCGTATACGGAGAATACTTCAACGCACCTTATCCAAATCGTGCAGCAGTCGTTGTTGCAGGGCTAGCTAGAGAAGAGATGTTGGTTGAGTTCGTGGTTTATGCATCGGCGTCTCAACCTGAATAAATGGACTGTGAACTGAGGCAATTTGCCAATCAAAGCTGTTTGTCTACGCAGATCTTTACTAATACAAGCGAATAGTTTTACGTCTAGATACAAAATTAATACTTATTCTCTATATGAATTAACAATTTATTAATTAATCCGATGGTTGCCAGACTCAACCGCAACCTAACGTTACAAGGACAGAATGATGACTCACTTACAGAATGTTCAAGCAGAAAACGCACTTTACATTGGCGGCGAATGGCAAGCGGGTGTAAGCACCGTAGCGAACATTAACCCATCAGATATTTCTGAAAATATTGGCAACTTTGCACAAGCAAGTGCTGAACAAGTTCAACAAGCGATTTCAGCGGCGAAACACGCTCAACCAGAGTGGGAAAAAACGCCGATTGAACGCAAGCAAGCGGTGCTTCAAGCGATTGGTGATGAGCTGATTGCCCGTTGTGATGAGCTGGGCACTTTGCTATCTCGTGAAGAAGGTAAGCCTTTTGCTGAAGGTCGCGGTGAGATTTACCGTGCAGGTCAGTTCTTCCAATACTTTGCGGCTGAAGTGCTTCGCCAAATTGGTGACAACGCAGATTCTGTACGCCCGGGTGTTTCTGTTGAAGTGACTCGCGAAGCGGTGGGCGTTATCGGCATTATCTCTCCTTGGAACTTCCCGACAGCAACAGCAGCTTGGAAAATTGCTCCAGCATTGGCTTTCGGTAACAGCGTTATTTGGAAACCAGCAAACCTAACACCAGCAAGTGCGGTCGCGCTTACAGAGATCATCCACCGCCAAGGTATCCCTGCAGGTACGTTTAACCTTGTACTGGGTAGCGGTTCAACAGTAGGTGATGCACTGATCAACTCTAAAGAAGTGAATGGTGTGAGCTTTACCGGTTCTGTTGATACGGGTCGTAAAGTGGCAGCGGCTACAGCGCCAAACTTCGTTCGATGCCAACTAGAAATGGGCAGTAAGAACGCACTTGTTATTGCTGACGATGCTGATATCCAAACTGCGGTTGATGCAACGATTGCAGGTTCTTTCTCTGGCGCAGGCCAAAAATGTACCGCGTCTTCTCGCCTTGTGGTTATGGATAGCATTCACGACCAATACGTTGAAGCACTGATTAAACGTATGAGCGAGCTGAAAGTGGGTCACGCACTGGAAGAGGGTGTGTTCATGGGCCCTGTCGTTGATGGCAACCAACTTGAAGCAAACCTAGGTTGGGTTGAGAAAGCACGTCAAAGCGGCGGTGAGCTGGCATTTGGTGGCGAACGCTTGAGTATGAAGCACGAAGGTTTCTACATGTCTCCAACGCTGTTCTTGAACACTAAGAACGATTGGGAAGTGAACCAAGAAGAAGTGTTCGCACCAATGGCAAGTGTGATTCGTGTCGCTGACCTAGAAGAAGCGATTGCGACAACCAACGACACTCGCTTCGGTCTAACAGGCGGCATCATTACTCAGAGCCTACGTACTAGCGCAATGTTCAAGCAACAAGCGCAGACCGGTTGTGTGATGGTCAACCTACCAACAGCAGGCACGGATTACCACGTACCGTTTGGTGGTCGTAAAGAGTCTAGCTTCGGTCCTCGTGAGCAAGGTCAATACGCGAAAGAGTTCTACACAGTGGTTAAGACGGCTTACCAACGTCCTTACTAATCCACTTTCTAAATAAGAATTGGATAGCTGAATTAACTTCCTAGCTATCCAGCTATCGAATTGGCCTGATTCACAGAGTCAGGCCAACATTCAAACCAAAGCAGCAAACGAACTTAGACAAGTGATTTAACCCATTTTTGAAAACATGTTATTTGAGCGTGTTTTCAAAACCGAGCTAGAACACTGAGCTTTCAATAGGAGTGGTTATGTACCAGCAACGGATTGTTATAGATGGATTGCAATACTGCAATTGGAACAGAGAATATTTCCAAACACTAAAGGCGAGCGGCATTACAGCAGTTCACGCTACCGCGGTTTACCACGAGACGGCTCGTGAAACCTTATCTCGCTTTGCAGAATGGAATTTAAGATTCGAGCAGAACGCAGACCTTATCATGCCGATTCACTCAATGGCTGATGTCGAGACTGCAAAAGCGACTGGCAAAGTCGGCATTTTCCTTGGTGCTCAAAACTGTTCTCCAATCGACGATGAGATCGGTCTTATCGAAGTGATGCGTAAGCAAGGTCTTTTGATCATGCAACTGACGTACAACAACCAGAGCTTATTGGCGACGGGTTGCTACGAGAAGAACGACACAGGTATTACTCGCTTTGGTAAACAAGCCATCGAAGAGATGAACCGAGTGGGCATGATCATAGATATGTCTCACAGTGCAGAGCGCTCAACACTTGAAGCTATCGACTTGTCTTCTCGTCCTATTTGTATCAGCCATGCGAACCCGACGTTTGCTCATGATGCACTACGAAATAAATCAAACGATGTAATTAAAGCTCTAACCGCACGCGGCGGCTTAATCGGATTCAGCTTGTACCCATTCCACCTACCAAACGGCAGCCAATGTACCTTGGAAGATTTCTGCCAGATGGTAGCGACTACGGCTGACATGGTCGGCGTAGAGCACCTCGGTATTGGCAGTGACCTATGCTTAAACCAACCTCAAGCCGTTCTTGAATGGATGAGAAATGGTCGTTGGTCTAAAGCAATGGACTACGGCGAAGGCTCTGCGAACAACTCAGGTTGGCCAGATGCGTTGCCTTGGTTCTGTGGTAGTGCGGGTATGGAAAACATATATAACGGATTGATGCGTCATGGTTTCAGCGAGTCTGAAGCTGGGCAAGTCTTGGGAGAAAACTGGTTTAACTTCTTGAAAGATGGCCTAGAGCCTCAAACCAAGGGTTAACGGTTTCTCGCGAGCCATCATCGAATTAGCAGCCTTCTAACAAACGTTCAATAAGCAAGTGCTGCTTAAACCAATTTCACTATTCAAAAGGAACAACGGTCTATTTCGCAACGCGGTAACCCAAACATGGATTAGCCTGCCCAACACAAAAAACAATAGGGCAGGTGTTAAATACACCCTTGTAGTCATCATTCAAATGACGGCTGCAAAGAAACCTCTGGAGTCAGAGTATGTCTGATTTAACCAATAGCGTGAAATCTTCAAGCTTAAATGCGGGTCAAGCACACACAACAATTAATGCAAAAAGCAACACAAACGAGTCTGAGTCTACATCAGACAAATTAGGCCTATCCAACCCAGCACTTTGGTACAGCGGCGGTTTTATCGCTCTGTTCGTGGCACTTGCTCTATTTGATGGCGAGCTGTTATCAAGCCTAGTAAATACGGGCTTTGCATGGTCTGTAAAAGTATTCGGTCCTTACTGGCAAATGCTTCTTCTTCTGACTTTTCTTATTGGTCTTGGCCTGGCGGCAGGGCGAACAGGCAAGGTTATCCTAGGCGGCATCGCTAAACCTGAAATGGACGGCTTCCGTTGGATGGCGATCATCTTCTGTACGCTACTGGCAGGTGGCGGTGTATTTTGGGCAGCAGCAGAGCCTATCGCTCACTACGTTAGCCCACCACCATTGTACGGCGCACAAGAAAACGCACAGCAAGGCGCGGTGAATGCTTTATCGCAATCCTTCATGCACTGGGGTTTTCTAGCATGGGCCATTGTCGGTAGCTTAACGTCTATTGTGGTGATGCACCTTCACTACGACAAAGGCTTACCGCTTAAACCTCGTATTTTGCTTTACCCAGTTTTAGGCGAGCGAGCATTGAAAGGTCACACCGGCGCATTGATTGATGCATGTTGTATTGTCGCAGTAGCGGCGGGCACCATTGGTCCTATCGGCTTCTTAGGCTTGCAAGTGAGCTACGCACTGAACGCACTGTTTGATATTCCTGATGGCTTCACGACGCAGCTTATCATCATCCTGTTCGCTATCGTTCTATACACATTGTCGGCATTAAGTGGTCTTAACCGCGGAATGCAAATGCTAAGCCGTTACAACGTAATTTTAGCAATGTCATTGATGGTCTACATTCTGATCTTCGGCCCAACAAACTTCATTTTCAATGGCTACATCCAAGGTGTAGGCAGCATGATAGACAACTTCATCCCAATGGCAACATACCGTGGTGACGAAGGTTGGTTGAGCTGGTGGACAGTATTCTTCTGGGGTTGGTTCTTAGGTTACGGCCCAATGATGGCAATCTTCATCGCACGTATTTCACGCGGTCGTAGTATTCGCCAATTGGTATCAACCATCAGTCTTATTGCACCGTTCGTAACATGTTTCTGGTTCACCATTGTTGGCGGTTCTGGCCTTGCGTTTGAAATTGCAGACCCAGGCAGCGTAAGTAAAGCGTTCGAAGGCTTTAATTTACCTGGCGCGCTACTGGCAGTAACTCAGCAACTACCAATGCCAATGCTTATCTCTATTCTGTTCTTGATCTTGACGACGATCTTCATCGTAACGACAGGTGACTCAATGACTTACACCATCAGTGTGGTAGTCAGCGGTGAGACAGAGCCTAACGCAATTATTCGTACTTTCTGGGGTGTGATGATGGGGGTAACAGCATTGATTCTGATTTCCCTAGGTTCCGGCGGTATTTCAGCGCTGCAATCATTCATAGTTATCACAGCGGTACCGGTGTCCTTAATCTTGCTGCCATCACTTTGGAATGCGCCTCAAATCGCAATCAAGATGGCGAAAGATCAAGGCTTATAAAACATCAATGCCGGTATAAAGAAGAAAATGTAGAGATAAAGCTCTCTAAAAACTGAAGATAAACAAGGTGTGAGCCTTTGAAAGAAGGCTGATACAAGATTCCGGAAGGAAGATAAAAACCGTACTGGTGAAGATACACCGGGCGGCACGTATTTAGGTCAATCGATCTAGTCAGGACAAATAATAAGTGGCGAGTTCGCTTGCCTCGATAATATCAATAACGATTAAAAACGTGAAAGCTAACCAACATACTGTCGCTATATATGCTTCAAAAGACAGCAACGATCGGTTCTGAATGGCTAGCAAAATCCTATAACTATAAGGTGGTGAGCAAAATGGATGCACATCGTTCTACCTACACTGAATCAGCACTACGTGACGCAATGGTCGTCATGGCACCGGAAAGACTGGGTGCTATGCACCAAACACGCATCAGCTTCGTAAGAACTCTGATTCGTAAAATGGCGCAACAGCAATGGAAAGTGACTAAGCATGAGTGGCAACTAGACGCTCGAGGTTTTGGTCATGTTATCTATAAGCTAGAGACGCCAAATCATGTTTATCATTTGGTTGTTTTCTGCGATGAGATTGCAGACGACGAACGAAATGACCGTGTAATTGCTGAAAAGTGGGACGTAACGTTTGCTCTGGTTCTTGGTGATGTTGATGTCACCCTACTTGAGAGACTTCGTGCGAATGTACCGCTTCAAGAAGCAGGCCGTAATCCAAATAATGTGCTTGTGTTGGCGCGTGCAAACAAAAGTGTACGTGTGTTTGAACACATCGTGAGTCACTTGGCTAAAGGTGTTCAACCAACGCCAAAAGAGCTGGCTGAAGTGGGTTACATCCTGCGAACGACAGCGGTATACGGTAATGGAAAATTTGGTATTGCTGACTTTAAAATCTTAGAGAAAAATGAAGATTTTAATCAGTCGTTTAGTGCGCAAATGTGTGCGGTTTATATGCTGCGTGAGTTCAGCCTAAATTGGGTTCATTACCTAGCTGAGCAACAGGGCGGTGAACAAGCGATTACCTTGCATAGAGGATTACAGCGTTACCTTGGTGTTGGTAATGCGACTGGTTTAGGCATGGCGCCATACCTTATTAACCACCCAAGTATTGTCGATCAATGGATGACAACCCGTGAACATGCATTGGCGGACGTGTTGGCTAGTCAGACCGATACGGCGTTGTTCGAGCCACTACGTAGATACGTTAAAAAAGCGATTTGTCATTTAGAACAAGTTGTTACCATCAATGAAAACCAGCAAGAGTTGAACAAAACCGCTGTTGATGAGTTAAAACACGCAGAACAGTCACTAGAAGCTTCTGTAAACCATTGCGATACATGGGCGCAGTTAGTTGAACAATCTAAGCACATGAGTATGGAAGCCCAAGAAATCCTTATCTCATGCTTGATGGAATTGTACCCAGAATTAGTGGACGCCCATCAAGAGCATATGAATTGTAGCGAAACACTCTCGCTTCCTAGTGGCAAAAAGATCCAAGACCTATTGGTTGTGTTAGAAGAAAAGTACCGTTGGGCGATCACGACTGACTTTACGAAAGCAGAAAATAACTACTGGTTCTGGTATCGCTCTCAGGACAAAGAAGAGCCAAGGCTCGGTGTTCGAGGCGAGGAACTCGGCGAAGAGCGCGAACTGCCGTTGGATATCGGCCGTCAAGCTTACCGTCTGTACCATGCTTTATTGCAATTCGCGCCAGAGCTTTCATTGGCTGAATTCCTTGTTAAACAACCGCAGCATCGTGCCATTGCGCGCCGTGTGTGGACGCTAGGTAACAAGGCGATGGGCGACATTCAAATGAACGTGCTGCACCAAGACTCGCCACCAATGCATTTGCTGCGTTGTAAGCTAGCGATGTTTGGAGCGACTAAGTTTGATCCTCGCTCAGACCGTTGGGTACGAGTGACGTTTTTCCAAGGTGCACCGTTGCTTGATGAAATTCATCAGGACGAATGGGTGTTCCCAATCTTACCAAGTGAAGCGGAGATCGCTGACTCAAATAGAGTTCCTACACATATCAACGCTCAACATGGAGGTAAATCGTTATGATCGTTTCTCACAATGAACTGGTAGCGGCCGTTAATAAAGCCTTTCTGGGTATGCGTCGTACATGTGGTGAAGCCGATGTGATAGCGAACATGGTGGCAGATTTACAAATGGTTGGCTTGGATGGTGTTCGTCATTTTAACAATGCGAGCAACTTTATGGGGCTAGAAGACGATTGCCCTGTAGACATCCAAGTGACAAGCGACAACACAGTTGAAGTGGACCTGCACAAGGCGAGCTTAGCGTGTCATCTTCCTGTGGTGATGGATTACGCCATTGAAAAAATGGTCGGTAAAAAGACGCTGAAAATCGAGCTAAACAACTGCCATAACCGTTGGTTAGCGTACAGTGAGCTTGTAAAACTCGCAGCGAAAGGCATCGCGTGTACTGCACGTTGGGACAATGGCTCAAACCCTAAGAGTACCTTGTATGTGCTTAACCGTGGTTGCGTTGCACCAGAACTGTTTTTATCAGATTCGCCACTGACATCGGACGATCATATCCACAATATGACCATCGAGCTTTCCGTCCAGGATTTCGATATCGAACGTTTGTCAGATGGCTACCAAACACACATTGAATCGGAAGCGCTTTTTAAAACTCAAGAGAAGGCGTGGAACGAGGGCATTGAAGTTGACGATGGAGAGTGGGGCGCGTTGAAAGAAACGGCGACGGCTATCCTTGTTGAAAACAGCCAACGTTCAATTCAAGGTGCAGGTGAGCTCGAGGCTTCTTAGCTTTGTTTTATAGAGCTATAAGTTACAGAAGCTCAGTTTATAGATCTTTGGCTTATAGAAACTAAACCTATAAAGCCTGAGCTTGTTCAACCTAAAAACCTCATTTACAACAGATAAAACCAAAGAGCTTAACGTATCCTCACCTCGTTAAGCTCTTTTTATTTGTGTCCCACTTTTGTTCTTCTTCTCAATAGATCACATCTTAAACTCTCTGTTTTGACACAAGTTGTTACGCGTATAAAGCTAATTTGGCGATTTAATGAAGTACCTTCACATTCAGGTTCAACAAACGGTTTCATTTACAAGCTAGTATGCGTATCTTGCTAACTACGGTGCCAAAGGGTGCCATTTTTATTCGTACCAATGACTTTAGAATCAGATAAAAAGGAATGAAGCGTGCAAGCTAACTTTATTGATGGAACCACCCTGTACCGTCAGCACTCTTTCGAGTTGCCACTTGATTATCAAGCCAAAGATGGACAACAGATCCAAGTCTTCGCACGTGAGCTGGTTGATCTCGCTAAAGATGAGCAAGAGCTGCCGTGGTTGATCTACTTTCAAGGCGGCCCAGGTTTTCCTTCTCCACGGGTGAGTGGTCAATCGGGTTGGCTAAAGCGTGCATTACAAAACTACCGTGTTCTGCTTCTAGACCAACGTGGTACTGGCAACAGCACGGTTATCAGCCATGAAACTTTGGCGCATTTGTCTCCAGAACAACAAGTCGAATACTTAACGCATTTCAGAGCGGATAACATCGTTCGTGACGCTGAAGCGATTCGTGAACAGTTTGGTATTAAGCAATGGTCGACGATTGGTCAAAGCTTTGGTGGCTTCTGTACACTGAGCTATTTGTCACTGTTCCCACAGAGCTTGCAGCGTTGTTATGTGACGGGCGGCATTCCTTCTATTGAACGAGAAGCTGACGATGTTTATCGTGCGACTTACAAGCGTGTAGAAGACAAAAACAGAGCTTTCTTTGCTCAGTTCCCACAAGCACAAGCTATGTGTCGCGAGATCTCTGATTACCTGCTCAACAACGATGTGATACTGCCAAACGGTCAGGTGTTCACAGTTGAACAGTTCCAGCTAATAGGTATTAATCTTGGTGGCGGCGAAGCAAACCTTCCAATGTATTTCACACTGGAGAGTGCGTTTGTTGAAGTGAACGGTAACAGACAGCTGAGCTACAGCTTCCTAAATCAAATGCAGCAAGAGCAGGGTTACTTAACTAACCCAATTTACGCAATCTTGCATGAATCGATTTACTGTCAAGGTACAGCGTCTAACTGGTCTGCACATCGTGTTCGTGAGCAGTACCCACACTTCAACTACCAATCGGGCAGTGAGTTCTGGTTTACTGGTGAAATGGTGTACCCATGGATGTTCGACCAACTTGAAACGCTGAAGCCACTGCGTGAAGCCGCGAACATGTTGGCTGAAAAGTCGGACTGGGGCACTTTGTACAACGCAGAGCAGTTGAGCAAGAATACAGTGCCAATGGCGTGTGCCGTTTACGCCGATGACATGTACGTTGAGTTGGATTACAGCCGTGAAACATTGGCGAACATTCCTAACTCGAAAGCGTGGATCACCAATGAATATGAACACAATGGCTTGCGAGTAGACGGCGAAAGGATTGTCGATAAATTGATGACGATGGTTGAAGCGTTAGAAAATCTGCCAAAGTAATCAAGCTATTTGCACTAGAAACAAGATGCGTTAGAAGCTTTCTACTTTAGAAACTATCTACGTTAGAAATACGATACGCCAGAAACAAGAAAACGCTGCACCCATGCAGCGTTAAAGTTGAGATAGGTTAAAGGTTGCTTAGCTGTTTTCTAAGCCAACAATCTTGCGTGCAGACATCACTGCACTATCCAAATCGGTCAATCTACCAGCACTTGCTGGACCAAGAACTGATGAATACAAAGCCAACTGCTTCTCAAATGATAAATCTAATTGGTTATATAGATTTTGGCGGATTTGAGCGTGTTGCTGTGGCTTTGCGCTCGATAGGCCTTCCAACGTATCGTAGATGAGTGTAGTTGTATCCATAACTGTCCTTAGTACATCTTTAGAAAATTTTGCATATTATGCACTTGGTATCATCTTTGTTCTGCGAGATTGATCGCATTATGTGCAGCTCTGCTTAATTGTGTAATCAGTTAGTTACAATTGTGTTGTACGGCAAAGTGTCGGAACTCGGGTTTGGGCAAAAGAAAAGGAGACACAGTGGTCTCCTTTTGGCTTGTTAGCAAAGATAAAAGTTACGTGCTGTTCGCTGTTTATTGAGCCAATCGGCTACGCACAGCTACAGCGCCTATCGTATGTTAATGTTCTTATCTCGATTTTCGTACATTTCAGGTGTGGTGTGTAATCCACCTGCATAGCCTGCTGCTTCAAGTGTTTCTCTTACCTCTCGAACATGCTCAGCCGTGACCGGTTCATTTCTGTCGCCAAGGTTTAAACGCACAAACGTGATTAACTCAGCTAAGCGTTGATCCGACAGTACATCCTCAAAACTTGCCATTGGCATGAAATTTCTGTCTTTGTCGAGATAGGTGGGTTGCAAGCCGCGCACCGTTACCGCAATGGTATTGAATGGGTCGCTGTGCATGATAATACCGTTGTTCAACAGAGTAGGGGCGATTGGATCGCGACCTTTACCATCGTCACCATGACAGGCCCCACAGGTTTGACGATACGTGGTGTAGATTTCACTGGCATACGCAGCTTCATCAAACCCTTTAGGCTGTAACTGAACGGCATCACTGGCAATGGTGTTGTTGATGTCCCCACTGAGTAGGTAATAGGACATCGACTCAATATCTTCACGCGTCATCAAGCTTAGGCTGTTTTTCACTACATCAGCCATACCCGCAAAAGCGGTGCCTTTGTCTGAATGTCCTGTGTGTAAAAAGTCTGTGAGTGTTGCTTCATCCCAACCATCGATATAGAGCTCATTGGCTGTAATATCAGGCGCGTTCCAACCGTCGATCAAGTTACCTTGGAAAATACGTTCTGGTATCAGTGCTTGGGCAATATTTCGAGGTGTATGGCACTCCGAACAGTGACCAAGTCCTGCGACCCAATATTTGCCTTGTTGCCACTTATCGACATTCTCAATTTCTCCTTTGAGTTCCTCTGGCACTTCATAATCAATAGGGTCGGTATCCATGAATACGATGTTCCAGCCAAGCAAACCTAAGCGAATATTGGATGGAAACATCATGCTGTTGTCATCATTGCGTCGCGGCACGGCGGTGATTGACTGCATGTATTCCCATAAATCCACCATGTCTTGGTCGGTGAGGTATTGATAGGAGGTGTAAGGCATTGCAGGGTACAGGTAACCATTCTTGCCTTTACCTGCGACTAACGCCGCTCGGAAATCATCGAAGTCATAAGTCCCAATACCTTCGGTAGTGTGTGGCGTTATGTTGGTTGAATACACGGTGCCGAAGGGGGTGACAAAGGGTAGGCCGCCAGCAAAGGGTTCGCCACCTTCTGCACTATGACAAGCCACACAGTCACCGGCATAAGCGAGATATTCTCCGCGCTCAACAGATGATGCTTTCAAACTCGCGAGCCGTTGTTGCTCTACGTCACCAGCGTGTCGGATATAAGCCCCAAGCGCGAGTATCTCGTTCTCACTGAGCTGCTCATCAAACGCAGGCATTAGGTTGTTCAAACCGTAATTGATGGTGTGCTGAATCTCTTCAATACTCCCTCCGTGAAGCCAGATATCATCGGAAAGATCAGGTACGCCAATCGCTGGGTTAGCGACAGCACCATCGGCATGACAAGACGAACAGTATTGGACGAACAAGGTTTTACCGAGCTCGACTTTAATCTCCGGCACATCGGTATGACGTTGGTTGAGGGAGGCTAGATAGTAGGAGACTTTTGCCACCTCGTCTGGGCGCATGATTTCACTCCAACCCGGCATCGCTCCATTTCGCCCTTTGGCAATCGAATGGATCACAGCTTCATCACTACCACCATAAAGCCACTCTTGGTCTATCAGATTAGGAAAGTGCTTTTGTCCCTGTGCGTTATCTCGGTGACAAGCGGCACAGTGAGTTTGGAACAGAATCCTACCGCTGTTCACGATCTCTGGGACGGCAGCCAATCCCTCTAACGTAGTTTCGCTGGTTTGTGCAAATTGCTCATTGAGAGTGGTGGATGGTGAACTGAGCTTATCATCGCTTTGTTCCCAATCGACTAAGCCTTCCCATTCTCCAAGCCCGGGGTAGAGCACCAAATAGCCTGCAGATAAAAGAAATGCGACCGCATAGCTTACAAGTAACAGCTTAGGTGGAGGCGCATCTTTCTCTTCAATCCCATCAAAGGTGCCAATGGTGTGGTCGTGATCGGCCTTGTGATTGCTACGCCAGTATTTAACGATAACCGATACCATCAGAACAAAGAATATTAAGGTTAAGAGTACCGCCCATAGATTCCAGAATGTGCTCATTGTGATACCTCCTGTGACGTATCTTTACCCAGGCTTTGTAAATATCGAATCAGCGCTTCACCTTTGGTTTTGCCTCTTACTTGCAAACGGGCATCACCAATTTCTTGATCGGTATAAGGCACACCTAAGGTACGTAACACTTCCATTTTGGCGCTAATATCATCGCCAGTCAGAGTCTGCTCAAACAGCCATGGATAAGAGGGCATGATCGAGGTCGGTACAACTTTTCGAGGATCAATTAAGTGAATAACATGCCATTGGTCAGAATACTTTCTACCTAAGTTAGTGAGGTCAGGGCCAGTACGTTTAGAGCCCCACAAGTTAGGAAACTCATAGATATCATCTGCTTCTTGGTTCGGGCGACCATTACGTTTCACCTCTGGCTCTAGAGGGCGAACCATTTGTGTGTGACAAACATGGCAGCCTTCACTGATGTAGATGTCTCGACCTGCTAACTCAATCGGTGTGAGTGGCATCGCTAAGCTGCCTTTGGCAATATCATCGCCACGGACAATGCTTGGCACTACCCAGACCAATAAAGAGAAGGAGGCCACGACAACAGTGGTCAAAATTAAAATGACGATTGAATGTGTAAAGTCTTTACTCATCATTTAAGCTCCTTCATTAACAGTGTGTTTAGCATCATGTGTTACGGGCATACGAACCGTTTTGTACAAGTTGAAAGCCATTAAGAACAATCCAAGTACAAACAGCGCACCACCAAAGAAACGCATGAATAGCCAAGGTGCCTTAAAGTCCATCGCTTCTACAAAACTGTAAATCAGTTCGCCATTTTCATTTTGAGCGAGCCACATATAACCCTCACCGATGCCTGCGATCCAAAGTGCTATCGCATAGATGGCTACGCCAGCATGAGCGAGCCAAAAGTGCCATTTAATCAGTCGTCGTGACCAAAGATCGGTTTGGCCCCACAAGCGTGGAATGAAATAGTAAAAAACCGCTATCCCTGACATTCCAACCCACCCAAGAGCTGCGGAATGTACGTGACCGATGATCCATTCGGTGTTGTGTGCCACCATGTTGAACCAGCGGATAGCGAGTAGCGGACCTTCGAATGTTGCCAAGCAGTAGTAAAGAATCGCTGAGAAAAAGAATAAAAGAATGTAGTCGGACTTCAGCTTTTCTTTGTTTTGTAGGAGGGTCATTGCGCTATTAAACGCACCGGCCCAAGAAGGGAGCCACAGGATCAAAGACATTACGATGCCGATGTTCTGAATCCAGATAGGAACGGAAGAGTAAACCAAATGGTGCGTTCCGGCCCACGTGTAAAAGCCGACCAAGCCCCAGAAATGGATCACAGACAAACGGTACGAGTAGATAGGTCGATCCGCTGCTTTAGGTATGAAATAGTAGTTCATACCAATCACACCAGCGGTCAGCAAGAAGCCGACGGCATTATGTCCCCACCACCATTGAACAATCGCATCTTGAGCGCCTGCAAACACAGAGTAGGACTTCATCGCCAACACAGGCATCGCGAGGTTGTTCACGATGAAAATCATTGCAACGACGATAATGAATGCAGCAAAGAACCAGTTAGCCACAAAGATATGGCTGACCTTTCGTTTAGCAAGGGTGCCAAAGAACAACACCGCGTACAGCACCCAAACCAACACAATCATCAAGTCGATTGGCCATTCAAGCTCCGCATACTCTTTTGAGGTAGTGTGGCCTGCGGGTAAGGAAATGACCGCAAGTAACAGGATGAATTGCCAGCCCCAAAATACCATCCATGAAAGGCTTTTGTTGAACAAGTCACAATGGCCTGTTCGCTGGGCAATGTACAAAGACGTCCCCATCAAGATATTCACGACGAAGCCGTAAATTACTCCAGAGGTATGTAGCGGACGCAGTCGACCAAATTGGAAATACTGAGAATCAAAGTTTAAGACTGGCCAATATAATTGCGCGGCGAGAATCACGCCGATGATCATACCTACAATCGCCCACACTAAGGATGCAATGATGAAGTACTTCACGACCTTAATGCTGTATTGCGTTGTCACTTGTTCCATAACAAGGCTCCTTGCCTAGAGGTTTTGAATCGCTGACTTAATTTGAATCGCTGAGCGAGCCTGCTTCGTTGCCGAGCACAGAATAGAAATAGGAAATGTCACGGATGTCTTGGTCTGAGAGCGTGTCGGCTTGTTGCTGCATGAGAATCGCTAAACCACTGGTTCTTTCTCGAGTCTGATAATCTTTCAATGAAGAGATGAGATAACCCACTTTTTGACCGCGAAGGTTCGGGTAGGGATCTTGTGTTGAGATGCCATCAGCGCCATGACAGGTCATACACACTTTGGCTTTTTGTTTACCTAATTCGAATTGTTCTTGATTAACTTCAGCAGAAACAGGAAACATGACCAGCGTCATTACTAGGGTAGAAAGTGTCGCCATGGGGTTAAATTTTTTTTTATTCAAACTCATTCTCGATTCCCTTGATTATGAAATGAGTAAGCTTTCTAAGGTCAATACACGAGATCAATTGGTGGAGAAGAAACGACTGGAACTCGTTATTAAGTCTCTTAAAGCTGCTTACGTTCGATTAAAGGTTATGCAGCAACCAGCATTTTCGCTACTGACTTACTCATATTTATTGTTAATTTTGTTGTTTCATACGTATTCATAGGGCTTATTGGTTTACTTACGCAGAGTAAAATACGAGTTTTTGTTACTAGACGGTTGAGAAGGAATACGTCAAGCGGGTAGGGAGTGCTGAACGAGAGCGGTGATGGAAGAGACAGAGAAACGGCGAAGTTATTGAAAAACAGCGAGGTGTAGGGGCATTAGGGATAAAGCGATACCAATCAATCTGAGTGGTATCGGTACAAGTTAAATGGTCAATTTATACTAGACTCAAATTAGTGACCTTTTTAAATGGAGTTTAGAATGAGAACTGTATTCTTGTTGATGCTTTGGCTTTGCTCGTTTTCGATTTTTGCAGCCTCAGAGTTAACGGTTTTCGACCACTCCGGGCAAAAGCATGGTTTTAGTAGAGAGCAACTCCTGTCACTTCCTCAAAAAGAAATTACTACCACCTTGCCTTGGGTCGAGGGTCTGACCGTTTATAGTGGTGTGACGTTACAAACGGTGCTTGAAAATATGGATCTACCGATATCATCACAAGTCACTTTCGTAGCATTGAATGACTATAAAATTGCGGTGCCCAAAGAAGATTTTGATACCTATGAACCCATCATTGCGATTAAAAAGAATGGGGAGTTTATGTCTGTGAGAGAGAAAGGCCCGTTTTGGTTGATTTACCCAATCTCTGCGAACCCTGAAACCAATACCCCTGATTTCCATGCCAAGATGATTTGGCAGATTCGTGATATTCACCTGTAGAGGCTAATTATGAAGAAGCTGTTGTCTATGGCCGCAATCAAAGTCGTTGTTTTGTCTTTGGCCGTGGTTGTTCTATCCGTCAATATCTACAGTGTCACTCGAATTAATGACATCAACAAGAGCTTTTCTAACCGCCAAAATGAGGCCACTTGGTTTGTTTTTCAACTCGTCAAAGAGTATGCAAACTTCTTGATGGTTAGCCATGCAAAGACGATTGATTATGATGAACTTTGGTTGGCATATGACATTACTTGGAGTCGTTTTGATATTCTGATCAACAGCACTGAATCGTCCAATTTTATTCGCTCAGCAAACTTTAAACCGTACTTTACCGCAGAGTTTGAAAAGTTTAAGTCGTTAGAATCCTCAATTAAGTTGGTGAATCAAGGCGCTTTGCCTAAGGAATCACTGCAGAAGAAAATTGATATTTGTTACAACACGCTGGTCGAATTTATTAACGAAAAGTTTCGACTTCAAAGCCCGGTTATTGAAGAAAACACCACAATGGTCGACAAGTTGGTGATGATGCATCAGATAAGCAGCGTATTTCTGGTGTTGCTACTGCTTGTGACAGGAGCGATTTTTTACGTCGACTTTGCAATCAAACGAAAACTTCATTCTACCGACTTCATTACTGGCTTTCGCAATCGAGTCTCGCTCATGCAGTTTGTTAAGAACAGCTATCCAACAAACGGTAATTTCGACCTTTACTTTGTAAGAATCAGAAACCTTAGTGAGATAAACCAAAAGTATGGACTTGAATATGGAGACTTGGTGGTGAGTTCAGCTGCTAAGTCCCTGACGGCAAAGGTACCGGAAAGTACTATCTCGTTTCGTAGTAGTGGCAGTCAGTTTCTATTCTTCATTCCTGAGCAATTGTACACAAGTGATGAGATACAGGAAAAATTCAATGACGTGCTTAAGGATTATATCTCTGCGGGGAATTTAGAATTGATGATTGACGCTGTAGTCAGGCATAAGAAGAACATCAGCTCTAAAGATATGATGGAGCTACTAACGACGATGCAGAGTTAATCCCCGCATCAGCGATAAGTTAGATCATTAGGTTTTGTTGACTGTACGCTCACCATTCTCCCGCTTCACTATCATGGCTTTTGCCATTCTTTATTTGCCTCCTCATTCAATGTGCAGCCAATAGAGAGCTCCTGCTCTGATGAAGATAGTTCTACTACTAGTTATAGCTATAGTGGCTTTCCGCGCTTGAATAGGAAGAGAGGCTTTGAGGTTTAGGTTTAGGTTTAAGGTTACTACTTTTGAGTGAGTGCAACGATTCGCTCGTTAGATCTCGAACTGCTAACAGACTGCGGGTTTAAAATTGCTTGCGGGTTATGGTTTCGAACAAACTCGATGAATTCCAGATAAGTGAGTGGCTGACTGAAGAAGTAGCCTTGTATTAGGTTACAGTTGGCTTTTCTGAGGTAATGATACTGTTCTATCGACTCAACACCTTCTCCGACGACTAGCGTGTCACAAGAGTGGCCTAAGTTAACCATAGATTCGACCATCTTGCGGTCGGCCTTGTCGTCTACCATGTTATCGATAAAGCTCTTATCAATTTTGAGCTCATCCACAGGGTAGTGGAGAAGTTGGTTAAACGCTGTGTAGCCCGTACCAAAATCGTCAAGGGAGACCTTTAAACCTAAGCTTCTGAGGCTCTCGATAGTCTGCACCGTAAGCTTGGTACTTTTCACGTAACTGGTCTCGGTAATCTCTATAATAATGTTGCCAGGTGGCACTTGATAACGTTCGAGTACTTTACGGATGTTGTCGGCAAAATTACGGTTGTAGAGCTCCATCGCCGAGATATTAATTGACAGAGTGCCCTTGTATTTATGAAGTTCTGAAAGCTCTTTATAGCTTTTGATCGCGGTGCCAATGACCCACATGTCGAGCCTGGCAATAAGGTTACTCTTTTCTGCAACTGGGATAAATTCTTCTGGTCCCGCATCGATATCGAATAAGGCTGGGCAACGAATCAGGCACTCCGCGCCATCTATCTGAAGTGTCTTGGCGTTAAAAATAGGCATAAAGCGAAGTTCAAAGTTGTCACTTTCGCAGCACTCTAAGAGTCTTTTCTCTACAACGTCATGGCGTTCCAAGGTATGTAACAACTCTTCGCCATAAACAATACGACTTTCGCCATCACTATGAGACTTCGCATTAGCTAACATTTCATCGATGCATCGGTGCCAAATCTCATCGAACTTTGGCGTGTCGAGCGGTAAAACACCTGTTGCGAGTGATAATCGAAACCCATAGTAGTCAAGGAAGGTGGTGCCGGTCAGCGTATTGTTGATGTTCTCAATTTCTTCGTTTATCACTTGGTTCTTACCCATCTCCAAGATCGCGATAAACTGATTCCCTCCCAGTCTGGCTAAAGAGTAATCACTGCAACTAAAGCCCAAAGAGGCTTGTTGGTTTTGTAGTGTCTCTTTCAGTGCTTTAGCTAAGCTTATCAGTACATTATCACCAACTTTTGCCCCGTAGAGATCGTTAATTTTACGAAAATCGATGATGTCCCAACAAACCACATAGCAGTGTGGGCTCATCGAGCTTTTTAGTCGTACATCAAGGTGTCTGATGAAAGAGCGTCGGTTAGCTAGCTTGGTGAGTTGGTCGAATTCGGCTTCGAACTTCAACTCTGTTAATGAGTCTATGTACGCGTTCTTTAAACCATCAATTTCACTTTGCCCCGATGAACGCTTGAAATACCTAAGCTTGAGCCCGCCGATCGATATCTCTTGCAGTAAGTCTTTAAGCGGGCGCACAAGTTGGTAACGCACCACTAAATGCACGATCAACATGATCGTAAAGAGAGTGCCAAAGCCACCTAACAAGGTTTGTTTAGCGATGATGGCTTTCTCATGGTTGAACTTTTGTTCTCGAATATTTACTTGCGCGATGAGATTTCGGCTGGTCATCTGCACATTGATATTATCTTGGGTTTGCTCAATTGATTTGATAACGAATTGGGTATTTTCAATGTTGGCAGCGTCTGAGGATGGCTCGATTAAGAACTGAATATTGTCATCGTCATTGTATTTGATTAATAAGCTAGAGAGTTGTATCAGAGGTCCGTCAGCAATCAAAATGTAGCGATTTAAACTGCTACTTGCACGTTTATCTTGAGGAAGGAGGTAAGGGTCAATTGCCGCAACATACGAATATCTGAGCTCGCCACTAATCGAGACATAAGAGAAGCTTTCGTAGGAGAGTTCCTTCTTGCTGATTAACGAGGTGTATATGTCGAAGACTCTTTCATAAATCTTGTCAGGGATTTTTAGCCCCTCGAAAGGGTCGGCTCTGAGAGTCGAAAGCGTTAATTTGAACGTAGGGTCCACGATATAAACATTGCGTTGCCCAAATTGATTGACGTGATTCTGGCTTAATACTCGGAGTACTCGTTTTTCCAATAGCGATAGAGTCGTGTAGTCGCCAGGATTTTGAATGTAGCGGAGGAACTGCAACGAAGAACCGATATCTTTAACTAGTAAGGACAAGCCGAGCTGCTCGTATTCCGCCGCGACTAAAGCGGTGTTCACATCAGATTGCACCTTGTCCAAATACATGTGCTTAGCATGATTTGATGCGAAGTTGTACATCACGATTCCTGCTATCAGGAGCACAAATGTCAGCGTTGGTAAAAGTACAAAATAGAGCTTCTTCAATACTGGCATGAGTTATCTCAAACTGTCGACAATACGATTGCGAATTTGAATGCTACTCGGTTCTAACGGCTGATAAAGGTAGCTGCGATCTAATACTTCTTTATTCGGGAAAAGCTCGGGATCGTTTTGATACTCCTGAGAAGTGAGTGCTTTTGCTTTTGAACTTGGCGTTGCAAACCATGAATCCATTGCGTTTTGAGCGGCGATTTCGGGTTGCGATAAGAAGGAGAGAATCGTGGTTGCCTGTGGAGATCGCTCTCCGTTGTTAATTGCAGCCATACACTCTAACCATAAGGTTGTTCCTTCTAGAGGTACTGTGTAGGCCCAAGATGCCTCAGGTTCGGCATCATTAAGCACATAGCTGTCACCTGAGTATCCGTAGGCGAGGTCGATGTTGGCTAAGTGTTCGGGATGACGAATATAATCGACAACGTATTCATTACTTTCAAGGTGAGGCTTCTGTGCTTGTAGCGTTTTGTAAGCGACTCGAAGTTCTTGTTCGTTGTTGGTAAACGGCTCAAATTGATTCATCAGAAGCGCAGCACTCACCAAATCCGTAGGCTCATAATACATGCTGATTCGGCCGCTGGTTTTGGTTTCAGGGTCTAGAAGAGCGCCCCAAGACTTGGGAGTCTCAACTTTTCCGCTTCGGTATAAGATGCCGGATGTCCCCCAAGCGTAGGGGATTCCATATTCGCCACACCCATCCACCCATCTTGAGTCAAAGTTGCTTGAAAGGGATTGCTGCAAGTCGCTCAGGTTGTGGAATAAGTTCTGTTTAGCCAGCGCTTTCAGTTTCATACTTTCAATGACAACCAATTCAAACGCACCTCGTCGTTCACTCAATAGCACTTCATCACGAATGGACTCGTCAGAAAAATATTGCTGCTTTAGTGAGATGCCGTAGGTATCACTCAACTGGGTAACGACGCTGTCAGATAAAAATTCATCCCAATTGTAGAGATAAATATCATGCTGCTGGCCAAATACAGGGCTAGCCAAAAAGGATGTTGACGCAAGTATTGATACGCAAAACGCTTTCACTGACGGATTCCCTTTCGTACGTGATAACTAAATCGTAGCCCAAAATTTGCGACATGATTCAAATTTAGGCACTTAATTTAACTTCAACTTCATGCATTTCATGCAAATAGCAACTTGCTACTCCTACTTGATACCGAACCTTTATCGTGTGAGGCAAGGATGACTCCGTCGTATCGTATTCAACACAAGTACGTATTCCAGTTTATTGTCCGTGAATGGATTATTTAAATTAATATTCATCATAATATCCATTCTTACAAGTTATTATGCAAATATTAAGCATTAAATAATGATGCGGTGATTACCTTTTTCGGGTTTTCGCTCGTATTAATCGTCGTTATTCCTTTGTTTTGCCATCGCGATTTACTCTTATGTTCAATGTTCTTTTATCCCTAAAAACACTTCTATAACGTTTTGTTTATCATTTGTTTCGTTTCTCAATAAGTATCGATAAAGTTGTTGCTAAAGACTTGTAGCACAAGGTGATTGTGCTTATTGTGGGCAGCAATATCTAGGTTATGTCCCAACGAGCCATGATTGCCGGTTTGGGAAATGTTGTGCATTTAGGAGCCATTGTGGATTTAGAGATATATCAAGTAGATTCGTTTACAACTCAAGCGTTTAAAGGGAACCCTGCCGGGGTCTGTATCTCCAAAGAGCCGTTGGATGAGTCGTTAATGTTTTCAATCGCTGAAGAGATGGCGGTATCTGAAACGGCTTTTCTCGCGCTTAACACTATGACGCTTAAATGGTTCACTCCCGAAGTCGAAGTGAAGCTGTGTGGACATGGCACACTGGCAACGGTTCATGTGATGAAAGAACAAGGACTGCTTGAGACAGGTGATAAGGTCGTGTTTAACACCTTATCTGGGGAATTATCTGCCGCCGTTTGTGAATCGTCTATCGAGCTTGATTTTCCTAGCTCCGAACTGTCATTAGATTCTGAACCCAACCTCACGCTACTTGAACATCTAGGTTTAGATCCGCATCAAGTAGTTTCATTCAGAGAATTTGACTCTAAGCAGTTAATCGAAGTTTCCAACGAACAAGTGTTATTGGAGCTTTCACCAAACTTTGATGCGTTAAAAGGTATTCAAGGGCGAGGTGTAGTGGTGACAGCATTGGCAGCAAATACGGAACTTGATTTTGTTTCTCGCTACTTTGCACCTTGGGTTGGGGTTAATGAAGATCCTGTGACTGGCTCGGCACATTGCGCATTGACGCAACACTGGGCAGAAAAGCTCAACAAAAGCAGTTTCAGTGCTTATCAGGCGTCTCGTCGTGGTGGTTATATGTCGACAGAGCTCTTAGCCAATGGGCGAATAAAGTTAATCGGCTCTGCGACCACTGTGATTGCTGGCGTGTTGAAGCTTTAGGTATCTATAGAAGCTTTAGAGCGCTGTTTGCTTTGTTTTGTTGGAACCGCCTAGTACGTTTTATTCGACTGTTCACAGTTAAAAGAGGCGGCTAGAGCGTAATGTATTATTGAAGGAATCACCGTGTCTGCCTTTTATCTTTCCCAAGTATTAGTCGCGATAGCCATTTGTTTTGATCTTCTGTCATTCCAATTCAAGGAAAGGAAGAAAATCGTCACTTGTCTGTTCTTTGCTGGCGTTCTTATTTCGAGTCACTTTATCCTTCTTGAACAGTGGACAGCGGCAAGCTTAATGACGATTGCCACGATTCGCTATTTGACGAGCGTATTTTCTACCTCGTCTAAGTTTAAATATTTGTTTTCTTCGATGTCGGTGGTCGCAACCGCAGTGACTTACTCAGGGCTGACCAGCATATTGAGTTGCTTTGCCTCCGTATTTCAGACCTTTGCAGCCTTCAATAAAGATGACCGTCGATTAAGAGAATTGATGATCATCGGAACCAGCTTTTGGTTGGTTCACAATTATTTAGTTGGTTCGCCAACAGCGGTTGTTATGGAGGCGCTGTTTATCTGCAGTAACTTGGTGGGCTATTACCGTTTTTACTTCAAAAAGAGTGCCGCTGCTTAGGTTTACAGTACAGCTAAGGCCCAAGTTGTTAATCAATTCAATGCTAGCTAGGAGAGCTTGATGCCAAACATTTACAATGATGTTCCTTCATCAATACCCAATGAAATATTCAATGACCTGATTGCCAACGACAGTGTTCGAATTGAAAGAATATTGTCGCATGGACACAGCTCCCCGGAAGAGGGTTGGTATGATCAAGATGAGAATGAATGGGTGATGGTGATAGAAGGTCAAGGCGTCATCGAGTTTGAAGATGGTCGCATTGTTACCTTGTCTAAAGGGGATTATCTCAATATTTCCGCAGGTGAAAAACACAAGGTGCTGAGGACGGATAAAGATGCGGTGACGATCTGGCTCGCTGTGTTTTATCGTTGATATCTTGCTCTAAAGCTGAGGCTGTTAGGTTATAAAGCTTGCTGATTCAGCTGTTTATTTTCACCTCAGAAAGGACTTAAGACAAAAAGGAGTATGTTGTGATTAGAATTCGAAACTATCAAGCGAATGATGACAAAGCACTGTGGGAGATCTTCTTTCATACCGTACGTAACGTGAATGTTCGAGATTATTCTCAACAGCAAGTCGAAGCTTGGGCACCCAGTAGCTTTGACTTTGCGTTATGGCAAAAGCGTATGAATGGGTTACAACCCTTTGTGGCTGAACTCGATGGTTGCGTAGTTGGCTATACTGACCTGCAACCAAGTGGCTTGATTGATCACTTTTTCTGTCACCACGAATATCAAGGGAAGGGGGTAGGGAAAGCGTTGATGGAACATGTTTTCACTGTGGGTCGAGTTCGTGGTATATCGAGATATTTCTCTGAAGTAAGTATTACCGCAAGGCCTTTCTATGAGCATCTTGGTTTTAAGGTGGTGAATGAACAGGAAGTCGAAATGCGTGGTGTAAAGCTGACCAATTACGTGATGGAAAAGGTAGTTGAAGATAGAAAAGTCAGTTGAATAGGCGGACTCGTGTTCGTAGGGATACAGAAACCGAGTTTGAAATATTAATGAACCTTTTTAAGGATAACTTTTCCTGATCTATTGATATTGTCGATGAGTTCAAATTGTGTGCAAGATAATTTGTCTAATCTAAACATTGAATGAATACAAGGAGTGTTGTTCATGAGTCATGTGAGTAGATCTAAACTATATACATTGGTGTCGATGTTGTCCTTCGCTGTTGGCGTTCTTGCCTTAGATGCTGGGGTGTCGGGGCTATTTCCTCTCTTTGTTGTCGTCATCTCATTCTTTTCATTTGTCATCAACTCGTTTCTTTGTTTGTTCGGAGGTAAACGCGAAGATGGCTTTGATGCCTATCAAAAAGCAAATCAGACTCGGTCGCGAGCACTGGTCAAAGGCTTAGAAGACTCGAACAAATAAACCTATGCCTTCAGACGAACGGTAATCTCATTTTTGACACAGTTTTCACCTGCTTTTTGTTCTCTTATTCAAGAAAAAATCATCTCTTTAGAGATAATATTCACTTCAACTAATATCAGTGAAGGAAGTAAAGTGGGTATTGAAGCTTTAGCGTTTGTGATGGACGCATTAATCACCGCATGTTGTATGTACATCGCCTCTAAAATGTCTTTCGTGGTCGCAGATTTTAAATCCCTTCTTACTATTGCTGTTATCGTTGCTCTGGTGTCATTGATTCCAACAGTAGGTTGGGTGTTAGGGTTGATTCTGTTTGTGTTCCTACTCGGGAAAGCGACGCACTCTAGTATTGGTGACTGCATCTGGGTAGTGGTCTTCACGAAGGTGGTATCGATGGCGGCCTTTCTGATATTCGGGCGCTTGTTTATGTAATCCGGGTTCTTGCTTATATAAAGGCAGGTTCGGCTAGTTTGATACCGATCTTAACTTGGTATTTAAACGTCAAAAGGGTGTGAGCCTGTCACACCCTCTAAGAACCTTTGATTTGTGTTCATCTTTATTATTTAGGCAGTAATACAGCATCAATCACATGGATAACACCATTGCTTGCTTCAACATCTGCCATCACGACCTGCGCTTTGTTGACCATCACGTTGCCGTGATCAATTCCTACCATTACCGCTTCGCCTTGCACTGTTACGGCACTATCAAGTTTCATCACTTCAGACGCCATTATTTTCCCTGGCACCACATGATAGGTCAGTACTGCAATCAGCTTGTCTTTGTTTTCTGGCTTCAACAGCATATCAACCGTTCCTTCTGGTAGCGCAGCGAACGCTTCATCCGTTGGCGCAAACACTGTGAAGGGACCGTCACCTTCCAATGTTTCAACTAAGCCTGCCGCTTTTACCGCTGCTACCAAGGTGTTGAAAGAGCCGTTTTCAGCCGCCACGTCAACGATATCTTTCTTCATTCCGTGGTGATCAGCGTGAGCAAAAGCCGTAAAAAGAAGCGTCGCAACTAGCACTGACATGGTTTTGATTAATTTATTAAACATATTGTCTTCCTTTGAGTTTTGTCCGTTATTTTCGAGAGGTATTACGAAAGCCCAATCGTGATAGATCAATTTGTTGTGTCTTTGAGTGAATGGTTAGCGATATCGACAGCGTCAAGCGAATAAACTTATATTGTTAAATGCTTGTTACAATTCCATTTTGATGCTTATAGTTATTTGGTGATTATTCAAGTAATGGATGTGAATATGAGGTTTGTTTTACCAGTAGTCTTTTCTGCATTGGCTTCAATGCCTGCAAACAGTGGCCTTGCTCTAAGTGAAGGCTTCAGCGGTAACTTCAGTGTATTGGCCGGTTTCTACTCTGACAGTAGTAATTTGAGTACTGAACAAGATTCGAATCAAGCCACCAACACCCAGGAAGGGGAGAGTGAAAACCAAGGGCTACTCGGCTTTTTGGGTACTGTTCAATATACTTTTGGCGAATCGCTGACTCACCAAGTGTATGCGGGTACGACACGAGAGGATATTGCAACAGGTACCATTGCGTTTGAGATCGGTTATAGATACCAACTTTCTGGTGGCACCATATTGGATTTTTCTGTTATTCCTACGCTTATCTCGGGTAAGGCTTGGACGGATCCGTATGCTGTTGGCGTTAATCGAAATGAAACGGATGTGAAAGGTAATGTAGGACGACTGCAGCTCACTAATATCGGTGGAACTGGTTTTCGAACGGATCTCGCATTTGGGCAATCAGATGTTGATGAAGAGCTATCTGGTAGCCAAGGCTTATCTCCGGAAGATACTGTGCTGCTGGATAGGGAAAGAACCTATGTGTACGCCAAAGCAGGATACCGCTTTATCTTACCAAACCACGCAGGTCTATTTGTTCCTTCAATGGTGTATTTCCACTCAGACGCAGAAGGAGGAGCACTCAGCTTCGATAGTTATGGTATTGAATTAAACTACGCGAAGAGAATCGGTCGTCATGGTTTTGTTGTCACCCTAGATGCAAGTGATCGTGAATATGATGAGTCGAATCCAATTTACGGGCAAGTACGTGAAGAGAATGAATTCGGTGCATTCTTAGCTTATGAGTTTGGTGGTTTGATGGGCTATAAAGATTGGGCGTTCATTACTTTACTGGGTTTAAGAAGCATAGATTCTAATATCGATTTCTATAACTCCGAGCAAGTATTAGCGAGTGTGGGTGTGGATTATAAATTCTGATATTCACACTATTTTAAAAATACTCATCAAAGCAGAAGTTTAAGTTCAGTCTTACTATTTGTTTAATTATTTCGGGCACTTACACCTTTAAAGGTTGTAGGTTCCCGTTGCTATCCGTAATATGAAAATTAGCTTATGGATAGAAATAATAGGATAAGGAAGCGCTTTGGAAATACAAATTAGACATTTAGAAGCAACGGATAGCCAAGATATTTTCGATATTTATCGCCGCCCTTCAGTTTCAGAAAACACCTCACAAAAGCCTTATCTTAGTTCTGAACAAGTGGAGCGACTGTTTGGTCATTCAGACCATTTCACTCTGGTTGCGGAAGTCTCCGGCAAAGTAGTGGGTCACATTACTTTATTCATGACCACCAAGGTAAGAGACAGGCACTGCGCTGGTCTTGGTATTGCTATTCACCCAGATATGCATGGTAAAGGGGTCGGTAAGGCGTTAATGCAAGAAGCGATCAATCAGGCGGATAACTGGCTTAATCTCGTGCGTCTTGAGTTAGAGGTTCATGCCGATAACCACGCCGCTATTGCTTTGTATGAACGTGTAGGCTTTCAGTTAGAAGGCACAAAAAGACTCAGTACGTTCAAAGCGGGTAAGTACATCGATATGTTGCTGATGTCGAGAATACGACCAGATTACCGTTGAGATCGAACCAAACAGGTTCCTGCTTTAGAAATCGGTTAATGAGCAATTGATTAGTGAAATTCCCATTAAACTCTGTATAGTAGCAACCGTTTGCTTCGTATAACCCCAATGATATGGTTTGGGGGTATCTACCAGCTCCCGCAAAGTGCTGATTACGAAGGGTTTAGATCACAATTGTGTTCTTACTCTTTGTAATGGCGTTCAAGAAAACCTCCTGTCTATTATTCAGAGTAAGTGCACACCTAAAATCCATAGTAGGTGAAATATGAACGCATTTATTCAAGGGCTCCCAAAAGTAGAGTTGCATTTACACATTGAAGGTTCGCTCGAACCTGAGTTACTTTTCCAGCTTGCTCAACGCAATGGCATTGAGCTGCCTTATTCATCCCCAGAGCAACTAAGACGCGCATACGAATTTGATGATTTACAGTCATTTCTGGATATCTATTATCAAGGTGCTGATGCACTGCGCACAGAACAGGATTTCTACGACTTAACATGGGCTTATCTAGAACGCTGTAAAGCCGACAATGTTATCCATACTGAGATTTTCTTTGATCCTCAGACACATACCGATCGTGGCATTGCATTCGACACCGCTATTAACGGCATTCATCGTGCGCTTGAACAGGGTCATAAAGAGTTGGGCATTACCTCTCAAATCATCGCATGTTTTCTGCGCCATTTATCTGAAGAGAGCGCCATTCAAACGTTCGCAGAGGTATTGAAGCATCAAGATAAGATCGTCGGGGTTGGACTGGACTCTTCTGAATTAGGACACCCACCAGAGAAGTTCAAGCGTGTATTCCAACAAGCAAAACAAGCGGGCTTCTTGACGGTGGCGCATGCAGGAGAAGAAGGGCCGGCTCAAAACATTGTCGATGCGATTGAAATGCTCAGCGTGAGTCGAGTGGATCATGGTGTCCAGTGCATGACAGACGAAGCTCTAATCGAAGAGCTGATTGAAACCAAAATGCCACTGACGGTGTGCCCACTGTCGAATATTAAATTGCGTGTATTCGATGTGATGGAAGACCACAACATTGTCGAACTGCTCAGAAAGGGTGTGGCTGTAACGATTAACTCGGATGACCCTGCTTATTTTGGTGGTTACATGTCGGATAACTTTAATGCGGTGAGCAAAGCTCATGAGATGACGCATCAGGAGTTAGCGCTGTTTAGTTTGAATGCGATAGACGCGAGCTTTATTGAAGCGCCATTGAAGCAGCAATATCGAGAGCTTGTTCAAGGTTACTTAGCTAAAGCTGATTTTGACCAGAATTTCTAGCCGCTGTGCCCATTTACTAGCAGCTGAGTATAAAGCGCTAGGATGGCCAACTAAAGTGGATGGTAAAGTGTTATCGACTGAGTCTGCTTAATCTCTATAAGCCTAAATCATCTAGATGAAGACAAAAAAGAAGCTGGCAGTTTGCCAGCTTCTTTCATTTTTAAATTAAGCTCATTGAGCTACTTGTTCACGTAGTCTTTGAATTTCTGCTTGGTTTCAGCATCCGCTTTTTCGTACCAGAAATAGAGCATCTCTTCAGCTGTATTTGCTGCATTTCCGTCAATCTTTGTTGGAAGCGTTACCGGTTGTGCGACAGCAGCTGCTACGCCCGCGCTAGAACCTACTGTAAGTGCAGCGATGCCGCCTTTCTGGTTGTACTCCTTCGCTTCTTGCGGGTACTTACGACCAATCTGCATGCCATCTTTGATAAGTTTGTCTTGCTTAACACTGATTGCATTTTGGTTTTCATCAACCAGTTTCCAATCTAAGTTTTGAAGGCCTTTTTTCGCTTCGTTGGTGTTACGGAACTTAGGCATGTCAAACGTCAATGCTGTGTCTGTCGCATCAAAAGTAGCAATAATGGTATCGCTATCGACAAACTCTCGGTCGTTACCTTGGCTGAAAGCCAGTTGATATTTGAAAACGATTTGGTTTACGCCATCTGGAACGGTGATCGTTTTGCTCGAAGAGAAGAAACCACCGTCGAGATCAGGTTTAGCCTCATTAACAGCTAAGACTTCGACTAAAGCATCTGCGCTAGAAGGAACTTCAATTGTTACGTCAGCTAACACTTGTGGCGCTGCGATAATTGTGGAAAGCAGCGCGATGGATTTTAATGTTTTCATAATCATACAGTTGTTTATGGGCAGTTGAACTACAATCGCATGGTAAGAACTCCAATTCAAGTCATGTCATAAGGATTTGAAAAAATTTGCGAAATCTTAACGCAACGGTCATATATTAAGGTTCACATTGACTAGTGTGAGTTTTTATTTTTGAAAAATGAGAGGGTAGGTTGGGTGCAGGGCGGGAGCATACTTT
>NZ_JBFRSX010000067.1:0-86487 GCF_041473835.1 Vibrio sp. 10N.222.55.A1
AATTTAGGCAACAACGCCAAGCTCAAGTGTAATTTGGTTTAAAGCCTCTCGTTATAATGCTGTCTTATTAGATGATGTGTTTGGTATAAGAATGGCTCATGTCACATAGTTATTCATTTGTAATATAATAATTCATTTTCGTGATGTTTGTTCAACTTGTCGTACAAATATTGTCCTATAGTGGTTCTCGTTACTTCGGTAACACCCTACAAAATATGGAATAAATAATATACGTGAAACATATCATGGAGACTTGTATGACTTTTAAATCTTGCAAACTTACCTCTTGCAAACCTCGAACTCACCAATTTAAACCTTACAAACAATTGTCGTGCGCGGTTCTTTTAGCCATGGCTACTTATGGCGTATCGGCTGAAACACTGAACATTCAATCCGCATCAGACTGGGGCGGAGCGCACAACTCTTACCCAGCATCGAATACGATTGATGGAAGCACTGATTGGTCATCACGTTGGGCTGCTCAGAATGCGCCCGTCAATTTAGTGCTCGACCTAGGCTCGGTACAAAATGTTCAAGACGTCGCGATAGCTTGGGGTAAAGGCGAAGAGCAAACTTATAAGTTCGAGATCAGAGCGCTCGCTGATGAAAGTTCAAGCAGCTGGGACAAGGTTTATTATGGATATAGTAGTGGCAGCACATCTGGTTTTGAAACCTACGATGTGACGGATGTTCAGGCTCGTTGGATTCGTATCAAAGTCTTTGAAAACAGTGCTGAAAGTGTTTGGACGAATATTACTGAAGTCGAAATCAGTGGCAATGATAGCCCTGACTATGGACTCGATCCAAACCTACCGCCGTCAGGTAACTTCGACTTACTGGACTGGTATGTGAGTATTCCCGTTGATGAAGGTGACGGCTACGCGACTTCTATCAAAGAGAACACGCTAGATGCGGGTTATGAAGACGAGTTCTTCTATACCGGTAGTGATGGTGGCTTAGTGTTTTACACGCCAGTCGAAGGCGTGACTACATCTAGCGGAACAAAATATGTTCGTACTGAATTAAGAGAAATGCTTCGCCGCGGTGATACCTCTTACTCCACTTCGGGTAAAGGCAATAACTGGGCGTTTTCGTCTATTCCATCGAGTGACCAGTCCGACTTTGGTGGTATCGACGGGACGTTAAATGCGACGTTAGCCATCAACCACGTGACAACAACTACTTCGAACACTGAACAAGTGGGTCGAATCGTGATTGGCCAGATCCACGCTGAGAAAAACGAACCTATTCGCCTGTACTACCATAAACTGCCAGGCAACGACAAAGGCGCAATCTACTTTGCTCATGAAACATCGAAATCGAGCGGTGGCGATGAAACTTGGCATAATCTATTAGGTAACATGGTGACGTCTGACGGTGACTTAAACAGCACTAGCAACCCAAGTGACGGTATTGCACTCGATGAAACCTTCTCGTATTCCATTGTTGTTGAAGGTGATAAGTTGATTACTACCATTAGTCAAAATGGCTCAGAGCTAGCGGCAAAAGAAGTGGATATGAGTAACAGCGGTTATGACGATGCGGATAACTACATGTACTTTAAAGCGGGTATCTACTTGCAAGATAACTCAAGTGACGACAGCGATTATGCGCAAGTGACTTTCTATCAGTTAGACAACAATCACAACTGATCACGCTATAAATAGTGCGTAGCTACGGCAGCGAGTTAACTCGTTGCGGTTTGTATTCGTTCAATGATTGAAAAGGGGATGGCCGGTGGGTCATCCCCTTTTACTTTCTATCTCTCATTTCTAGTATATCGTGCGCGTTTAATTCGGTGCATATTGGCAAAAAATCCAACCCTTACTTATATTTACCTAGAGTGTCTAGTTGCTTATAAAGACTAAAAGGGGACGTCATTGCCAGAGCGCTTTACCAAGTCGTGCCACGAATGCGGGCTGGTTAGTCAGTTTGAAGAGTTGTCTGCAGGTAGCGAAGCGTCTTGCCCAAGGTGTGCTCATACTTTATCGAGTGTAGGGCATCATAAACAGCAAGGCGTAATCGCTTATGCGTTGGCGAGCCTGATTACGTTAATCATGAGCCTTACTTTCCCGTACATGTCATTTAGTGTTCAAGGTATTAGCCAGCAAATAACGCTATACCAAGCTGTTGATATGATGAATCGAATGGATAACAGACTGATTGCTATATTACTTTTTCTGGCCGTGATTCTTTTGCCTGCCTATTTTTTGGTGCTTTCTCTCTGGTTTAATCTGCTCGTAGACAGAAAGAAGCACATTCATTATGCGGATAACCGATTCACCTTTTTGGCGTTGAAGTCATTAAGTTGGGCAAAGCCTTGGTTGATGGTCGATGTGTTTTTGATCGGCGTATTGGTCAGCTTAATCAAGATCGCAGCATTAGCCGATGTATCGATGGGGATATCATTCTGGGCGTTTTGTATCTATGCCATGCTGGTGGTTAAGACCATCTCTTTAGTCGATTTTGATTGGTTATGGGATCGCTTGGTACCAACCAAAGCCCCGCAAGAACCAATGAGCGGGAGCATATTTCAAAATAAGCAGCATCTTGCTTGTCATATCTGTGGGCAAGTCCACCATTACAGCGACAGCCTCCACCGTTGTACCCGTTGCCACACTCACTTACATCACTTTGAGCCAGTCAAAAACTTACAAATCGCGTGGGCGCTGTTGTTCACCTCTGTCGTTTTCTATATTCCAGCAAACCTATATCCAATGATGTATACGTCTGCGTTCGGAACCAGTGAAGGTTCCACCATCATGGAAGGGGTGATCTTGCTTTGGAATATGGGTTCATACCCTGTGGCACTCATCATTCTTATCGCGAGCGTGTTTATCCCTATGGCGAAGATGGTCGCCTTGGCATATCTGTATTGGAACGCTAAAAGGGTGCATGGGCTGACCGAGCAAAAGGCAAATCGTTATCTTAAAGTTTATCGCGTGACTGAGTTCATTGGACGTTGGTCGATGATAGACATTTTCGTCGTCGCAATATTGGTGGCATTGGTTCAATTGGATGGCGTTATGGCGATTTACCCGGGGCCTGCGGCGCTGTCGTTTGCAGCTGTCGTGATATTTACGATGTTGTCAGCGATGATTTTCGATTCTCGAATTATATGGAAGTAATCTCCTCAAAGAGGTGTGAAACACATGGAAAAGCAAAGTACTTCGGATGCGAAGGTATCAAAAAAAAGTGAGTTGTCGCCCGTTTGGATTGTTCCAATCATTGCGGTTTTGGTGGGGTGTTGGATGCTGTTTCAATACTTCAATAATCGCGGGCCAGAGATCACTCTGATCTTACCGGATGCGTCTGGTATTGAAGCGGGAAAAACGGCGATAAAATCTAAGAATGTGCATGTAGGTACGATTACCGATGTCGCTCTGAGTGAAGACTATGAATACATCATTGCAAAAGCTCAAATAGACAAGAAAGCTTCACGTATGATCAATGCTGAAACCTAGTTTTGGGTAGTGGAACCACATGTTGGTACTGACGGCATTAGCGGTCTTGAGACTATTTTGTCGGGCTCTTACATTGAGCTCAAACCGGGTAAATCGAGTGAAGCCCAATTGAGGTTTGATGTGTTGGATACACCTCCAGTAGCGGGACCAGACACCAAGGGTATCAGGGTTGTTGTTTCCCACAATAAAGCGAATCAACTCTCAGTTGGTGAACCGGTGTTGCACCATGGTTTCGTGGTAGGGCGAGTTGAGAAAACCAGCTTCGACTATCAAAAGAAAGAGGGTAAATATCAGCTGTTCATCTTTGCTCCCTATGATGGGTGAATTTTCGAAAAAACACAGTTTTGGCTCTCTTCTGGCATTGATGTCAGATTTGGAGCTAATGGCTTAGATGTCAACTTTGCCTCGATTGAGAGTATTCTGACTGGCGGCGTAAGTTTCGATGTGGCCGAGAGCATTAAACCGGGCGCCCAAATCAAAGAGAACCTAAAAGAGTACACGCTGTATGACAATTACGACGCCGTATTGCAGGGCAAATACACGACCTCGCTTGATTATGTGTTGTTGTTTGAAGAGTCGGTTCGTGGCTTGAGAAAAGGCGCACCTGTGGAATATCGTGGTGTGCGAATAGGTACGGTCGATACGGTGCCGTTGCAGATACGTATGGACAAAGATGGCAAAGTTTCGAACCGTATTCCTATCCTTATTAAACTCGAAATTGAGCGAGTTTCTGAAGTCTTCAGGCAAGTGAATGCAAAAACCTTTGCTGAACGGGTCAAATTGCAGATGGGAGAGGGGCTAAGAGCGACCTTAAAAACAGGTAACCTTCTCACCGGGGCACTGTTTGTCGATATTAACTTTTATGAAGACGAAGAGCCTTATGAACCGAGAGAGTTTGATGGTTATCCAGTGTTCCCTGTTGTCGCTGGTGGCTTAACGGAAATTCAAAAACAGATCACCGACTTCCTTGATAAGATCAATGAGCTTCCATGGGATGCCACTATCGCTAATCTAAATGGTTCGCTGGCTTCGCTAGATAGCACCTTGAAGAGTATGGATGAACTGCTTGATAGCGAGGGCGCTAAAGCCTTGCCACAAGATATCAGTGAAACCATGAAGCAGCTTGAAGCGACGTTAGATAGCTATGATGATGATTCGGATGCTTATAAACAGCTCATTAGTGCAGCTGAAGAGTTGGAGCATGTACTTAAAGAACTTCGCCCGTTGATTAAAGTATTAAACGACAAGCCTAATGCACTGGTGTTTGGTAGCGATGTGGAAGAAGATCCGATTCCAGTTAAGGGGGGGGAATAATGAAAAAACTATTTATATCACTGTTTGTATCGATCGGGCTTTTAGGGTGCTCTTCTCCCACTGACGTCACTCATGCATACCTTCTACCTGAAAGTATGCTGGATAAACCCATATTCAAGGTAAAAACTCGAGTCGACTTACCTGATTATCTCGACACCATCGGCATTGCGTATCGCAAGTCTGAAAATGAACTGGTTTCTGCGCGTAAACATGTTTGGGCCGAGAACCTTGAAGGGCTGCTTGAAGAGCGTATTGACTCTTCCGATGCATCAGGAGAATCGGATAAAGAGCTGCTCATTACTTTCGAGCAGTTCAATGGTTCTTACACTGGCAATGCTGAAGTAAAAGGAACTTGGATATTGAGCGAGCAAGATCAAGAGCTTGCACGTGCTGATTTCGATTCTAAGGTGCCGTTGAAAGAGTCGGGGTATGAATCGCTTGTCGAAGCTCTAGGGGAAGGGCTGGATCAGGTACTCGCAGATATTCAGTCGCAATTGCCGTGATTATCCGAAGGTAATATCTAGTAGGTTGTCGATATTATTTTTAGAACCTCGAATCAAATTAATGAGAATATGAAAAAGCCACCGTTGATACAGTGGCTTTCTTATAGTTTACGCGTGTTGAAAATTAACCATACTTATTAATAAATGCAATAACATGCTTATTGCTAAGTAGCTCTATTTTATCGATTGTTAGAATACAGTATGTGTATGATTTGTTTTTAAACGTAATGTTAGAGGCTTCTTCTGTTGGCTCTGAGAATTTATAGATTTCAAATCCGAGTTTTTTCATTAGATCCAATGCACTTGGGTTCTTGATGATCATGGAATACTTTTTAATCTTAGTGTTTCTTGCAAGAAGCTTCATATCGGAAATTAGATTCGCAATAGATTGTTCGCGCTTCTCAGAGTGACCGCTAACCACAATGTAATTTAAGTTATGATTAGACTCTAAAGAGCAGGCTTGCTTAATATGTAGATGTTTATTTTGGTATTGCTCGAATACCTCTTCGTTGAAGAAAAAACCTAGGCTATGACTAACAATATCGCCATTAACATCGACCATTTTTCTGCCATGCGCCTTTTTTTCACTGCAATAGAGAAACAGGTCGATAGTATCAAGAGCTGAAGGATCCACCTTTGTATATTGTGAAATCAGCTTTATTCTATCTATTACTGATTTGTCATTCTGATCTGTCATTAGTGGCATGATCTGACAGTCGCAGCCTTCTTCTATTTCCCCTTTAGTGATAGACGATATTCGGCTTTGAAACGAAAAGAACCTCTCACGAAGGAAGTCTTCAAGTAATGCACTGTCTTCGTTATCTTCTGAATCAAAGGATTTCAACGTTGTATACAAGTCCAGACCAAGGCAGTCCAGTAGCTTTAGGGCTTTGTAATTACTTGGCTTTACTTTGCTATTTTCCCATCGATTTATCGTTACGACATCTACAGAGCTGAATTCATCATCTAAGTGATTAATGTATGCCGCAAAATCCTTTTGCGTTAACTTCAATTTCTTGCGCGCTTCGCGCAGTAATTGCGGAAATTTCATCATGGTAGAATATTCATCTTTGATTAGTGACATTACGTTCCGATTCGTCAGATAGTCTATTTTATCAATCGTTAATATACAGTAGCTATAATATTTATTTTTGAATGTAATATTACATTTTTTAGCAGAAGGTTCTGAAAATTTAAATACTTCAAACCCCACGCCCTTCAAGAGTTTCATCATGTTGGGGTCTTTTACTAAAACAGAATATTTTTTAATGTTTTTGTTCTGAGAAAGTAACTGTATATCTGAAATTATATGCTCAATAACATGATCTTTTGTCTCTGAGTGTGAGCTTATATTAAAATAATTTATGCTTTTGCTTGAATTTAAAGAGCAGGCCATTCTTAGATCTAGCTCTTGAGTTTTTAATGTTTCAAATTGATGGTCTTCAAAGAAAAAGCCTACGTTGTGACTCACAATGTCGCCATCAACATTGATCAGCTTGTGACCATGTGCTTTTTTCTCACAGTAGTAGAGATATAAATCAATTTGGTCCAGTGGCGAAATATCGACTTTTGTGAATTTAGAAAGTAGTTTGATTCTGTCGATAACGCCAGTGTCACACGGCTCTGACATTAAAGGCCGTGACTTAAAGTTGCGTTTGCCTTGTTGTTGATTCAGGCCTGATAGAGCTGAAATTCTACTTTGAAATGAGCCATAGGATTCGTTTAAAAACAGTTCGATTAGTGTGTCTTTTTGTTCGGATTTAAAGCTCTTTATTGTCTCAAACAAATCTCCGCCAAGGTACTGTAAGATCTTGAGTGCTTTGTATGTACTAGGCTTTACCTTACTGTTTTCCCAACGATTTATCGTTACGACGTCAACCGCATTAAACTCGTCGTCCAGCTGATTTAAGTAGGTTGCAAACTCTGTTTGTGTAAATTGAAGTTCCTTTCTGAAGTTACGTAACAACTGTGAAAACTCACTCATTAAAACATTAACCTTCTGATAATTAACTCAATGTCTTGATTCTAATTTAGACATCAGATTCTCTATTTAACATCTTCAGTAATTTGTTTTTTACAGATGTTAATTGTTCGGATTATTTGAACTGTATGTTGCGCATGTCCCTAATAGGCTAAGTGCCAAATTAGTGACGTCAAATCTATGGCTTTTTGCCTAGACACTTGTCAATCTACTGTGAAGTGCGCGTTAATGTTCAGATACAACCTTGCCTTTTTCTTATCTATTTTATTGATTCCATTTGCCTCATATGCGGACACAACGGGTCTTGTTATGGATCTGTCTGTTGACAGCGCGTCTTACGACAACGACCAAGAGGTGGCTTATACGCTTGTTTTAACGAATGAGTCGGATAAAGCTATTGCTGAGTTGGACGTTAAGGATGAGCTGTTAAATATCTTAACGACAGATGACCAAGGGAATAATGTCAGCGCGTTCTCGCAAGTCTCGACTCAAGCGCAATCCTCCTTCCTGTCATCTCCAGGTGATTACAGTCGCTTCGGAAACTTAGATGCATCAGGTGTGCGTATTGCGGCTGGTGGGTCAGTGACCTACACCATGGTCGCCACCGTTTCTGCTAACGCAGCCGGTACGATTGATAACTTCGCAAGTGCGAGCACTGGACTATTGGATGCTGTTGAATCAAATACAGAATCCATTCAGCGTGGTGTGTATCAACATGATGTTGTTGTTTCGGTCGATAAAGCGAACTATCAACTCAATAACAAACTCACCTATAAGATTAAGGTTTCGAATACTGGCGATACGTTTATTCAGGCGCTCGACGTTCAAGATATCATTTCAGATATAAAGGCACTCAATATTGAAGGGGCTTTGCAACAAGCTTTTACTGACAACGTTAACTCTGCCACCAAGGTTGAAGGCAGCAAAAGCGATCCAGGCACCTTCGCCGAATCAGGGGACTTATCAGTAAGTGATGCGTCGATTGATATAGGCGGTTCTGTGACTTACGAAATTAAAGCGACCGTTGCCGACAATTTAGTCGGCGACATCGTTAATGACGGTATAATCGCTGAAACACGCGATGACTTGGTCACAGTTGATGAGGTTATCACTCCACCCACTGAGCCTAGTATCACCCTGACACATACCTTGAACCAATCGGATAACTACCTAGTCGACGATGAGTTTTCCTATACGGTCACGGTTGCTAATCAAGCAAACACTGGTATCGCGTACTATTATTCGGTTCAGCAGTTTCTTGCGGATCTTGAAACCGATCTAGGTAACGATGTCAGCAACGAAAAGAACGCAACTGACACGGTTGGTAACCCTTACGATTTTTGGACCAATGAAGTGACCTCGATCGGTTCTAATAGCCTTTCTGAACTCAATGCATCTGGAAATGAGTCCAACAAGTCACTAGAAGACAAAGTGTCTATCTATCCCGGTGAGCAGATTGTTTATTCCGTTGTGGTGGACGTTAGCCCTGTGTCTATTGGTCAAATTCCCCAAGTTGCAGCCCGAGTGGTTGATGCTGATGGCCACGCAGATTCTGGCGATGCTTTGGCCAATATTCTCGATTCGAAAGACGTTCTGACGACGTCATCAAGTCAAATTACACGTAATAAGAACACCACAGATACGACTTATGTTCCGGGGATAGTCGGTGATAACGAAGTGGTCTATGACATTGTTATTTCTAACAAGGACACAGAGTTCTTCGCCAACGATATCGAAGTTGTCGATAAATTTGCTTGTATCGTGACAGAGCAAGCGGATGGCTCTAATGCTTCAGCATTTTCCGAGTGGAAGCTTGAAGTCGCTGATAGAAGTGGTGAAGGATCGAATTATGGTTCATTTAATTACAATACTTGGACAACAAACGACATCAATTTGAAAGTCGACCTCGCACCTGAGGGCTTCGTTCATTATAAGCTGACCGCAAAAGTGGCAGATACCAGTGTGGGGCAGATTGTTGATGATGGTACCGATGCCGGCTTGTGCTTAGGGGATAACTTAGGCGAGTCGGGTTCTGGCGTCCAAATGCCAAACTCGAAATTAAAGGTCCAAAAGGAAGTGGATTCTCGTTACTACTCAGCTGGCGGTACCCTGAACTACGACATCACGGTAGAGAATAACGGTGACGGCTATGCGATTGATATACCGGTTTATGATGATTTAGTCTCTGTCATGACTCAGTCTATTAATGATACACCGACTAAAGCGTATTTGAGCTGGATTATTACTGCGAAATCTTATGCCTCTGACGGCTCAATTTCGACAAACAGTGATCCCGGCTTTACTGATGACATAGAAGGTAATCAGAAGAATCAAAAGATCTTAGATGTGAAGGCAAAGCTAGCTCCACACGATAAGATCGTTTATAGCATTGCCGCGACCGTAAACCCCATTGCCGATGATGAAATCCGTAATGAAGTGACGGTTGACAGCGTACTTTATTCCGATAGAGGCTCATACCCACGAGATTACTACTTAGTATTGGATAAGCGTGTTGATGGTCATGACGAACAAAACGCGTATACCGACACCACCAATACTGTCACTTATACGATCAGCATTACCAACCCAGCAGGGAACGGTTTCGCCTCTAACATCAATGTTAAAGATGAAATCAGTACCATAGAAGCAGAGTTACTTCACGAGCCGGGTGAAACCAAGCCCGTGTTCTCTTCGTGGACGATCAGTGCAGAAAGAGAGGCAGACTCCCCGTGGGTGAAAGCCGTGACTGACCCTGGATCGTTCTCGGATAACAATGATCTGGATGCCACCGCTCAGATCCCGCCAGGTGCGACGATTACTTATACCATTGTTGGGACACTCGATCGCAGTGTCGACAGTGAGATTCTTTGGGGAGCATTCACCAATACCGCAACAGTGACGGGACCAGATACTAATCTATCGGATACGGTACGTACCTATCCTAGCGAGCCGAATCTTGTAGTCGCTAAGACCGCTCAAAATACCGACTTTGTTGTAGGTGAGCGCGCTACGTTCAATATTTATATCTATAACCGCGGTGTTGGCTATGCAAATGACGCAACGGTACAAGATAGTATTTCAGCGCTTAACTTCTTTAATAGTTGGACAATTGTAGGTTCGACCAACACAGATAAACCGGGTTCTCGTTACGGTGACATTGCTAACGACACTGACATCGATACCGACGTTGATATCACTCCCGGAGGGTGGGTTCACTATGAGGTGAGCGGCATTGTTAAGTCTGACTATGAAGAAGAACAAGTATCGAACCGTGTTGATGTTTACGATCCTATTACAGACCGTGACCACAGCTCTTCCGCTCAAATAGATAACTCACACAGTACCTATGACATCAATGTTTCATTAGCCAAAACGACCGATGTTGTCCGCTACACGCCGGGTGAAGATCTCACCTACACCATCGTTATTGGCAATAACAGCGACACTGATGAGACCGATCTTATCTTCATGGATCGCCTGAGTGAGATCACTACTACGCTAGCGAATGATAAAGATGGTGAAGTAGAAGATGTTCTTAATCAAAACCCGTTTGACTATTGGTCTGTTGATACTGGCTCTGGTTTCGGCCCTCAAACGACTGAAGATGTGGAGTTCCCAGTTTCAATTCCGGCCAAAGACTTTGTCACGGTGCGTATTAAGGCGCATGTCAAAGACAATGCGGTATCTAACGGTGTAGCGGACAGAGACGGCGGCATAATCCGCAACGAAGCCGTGCTGATTCATGATGATAATGCCGGTTGTACTGACGATTGTGAGTATGCCAAACGTGCCGTGGCTGAAAACCATCAGGTACATAATAACGGCGGCGTTGTTCGCACTACTAACATTAACCGCTACTCTCCGGGAGATGAGTTGACTTATACCATTAGGTACAACTCTCAAGATGGACATGGTTATCGAAACAACGTAGACGTTAACGAACTGATTAATGACATATCAGTGGAGCTACAAGATGGCAATTCAGGTAATCCATTTTTCGATGATTCGGTAGGTTCAAACAAGTTTACGGTGGCGGTTGCTAAGAGCGATCCTGCGAACGCGGGTACAACAGATGGTACCAAAGACGGTGATGTTGCGAACGACACTGACATCGTAACCTCGATTGATATCGATGCTGGCGAAGACGTGACTTACACAGTAACAGGTACCGTAAGACCGGATGCGGTCGGTGATATTCATTATCGAGATACCGTCGTGATTCCCGATGGCTACCATTTAGATTTTGATAAAACGACTGATGAAGCGGTGTACGAGCCCGCTCAAACCGTGACCTATCACTTAGTGATTGAGAATGACGGCAAAGGTAACGCTCACGATATTCCAATCGTCGATAACCTCGAAGATATTACGGTCAGCTTAGTGGATGGTAATACAGGACCAGCGTATTCAGATTGGACCATCACATCGATCGCAACTGGAACTGATTCTGAGTATGTGGATGCGGGCGCAGGTGCTGGCAATGTTTACACATCAACCAACAGTAACCTAAATGTTGAAGCCGATATTCCGATGGGCGCTAAGCTTGAGTACCAAGTTGTCGCGACCATCAATGACAAAGCCAATGGCGATGTTGTTAACGTTTTAACCGTTGATGGCGATACTATTTCTCACGATATTCAGCAAGAAGCTCGAAAAATCGATTTTGAGAAAAATATTCTCGCTTACTACGATACGGATGGTAATGAACTAGCTGGCGCTACTAACTACATGCCTGGTGGTTACGTTGAATATGAAATCTTAATTGAGAACATTGCAATTGCTCACGTTGATGACATTAGCCTGCGTGATGATATCGACCAGATAACGACTCAATACTACGATGGAACTCGCGGTCCGGCGTTTGATAGTTGGACGATTGAAACTTTCGCTGATGGATCGGGGATTTCAGATCCTGATGTAGATAACTCGATTAAAGACAATCAACCGATTGATACGCACTTTGATATATCGGCAGACAACTTTGGCCGAGCTGCATCGTCAGCGTTTGTCCGCTATGTCATAAAAGCCAAGATCAGTCCGAAAGCGGTTGGTTCTTTTACCAACAAAGCTTTCATCGACGAAGACAATGGCAATGAGTTGATCGCGGTATCGCCACCATCAACGATGGCAGATCCTGAAGTCACGTTCTCTAAAAAAGCGTTTTATGATGCAGGCTTCTCTTCGCAAAAAACTGAATATTCTCAAGCTTCTGGTGAGAGTGAGGTTTATTACCGCGTTGAGATTAAGAATGCGGGTGATGGTATAGAATATGGTTCTCGCCTAGAAGATGCGATTTCGGAAATTCAAACTCGTATTGCAGAAGACAGCACCACCGCAGGTGGTGATCCTGTTGGACAACCGTTCTTGGCTGGCTGGGAAGTTAGCCTAGATAAAACGGCTGCGACAGGCTCTATTACCGACGCGATTGACTTTGTTCCGGGCAATAACATCAATATTGATAACGACATTGTTATCGCGCCTCAAGAAAGCCTAACGTTCACTATTCATGCTCAAATTCGTGAAGATGCATTGGGTGACATTCAAAATAAAGCGACGTATGACGGTAGTGCTCGAACAGCGAATTTAATGCCGCTTGAAAATAATACCAGTGTTGAAAAACGTGTTGTGTCGATCAATGGTAACCCGTTCAATGATGGTGATACCTATCTTCCGGGTGACGAAGTTGAGTATGAATTTGTAGTCACAAACCCGGAAAACGGTTGGGCGAATGATATTCAGATCAAAGACACAATCACAGACATTCAAGTCGAAGTGATTGGCGGTAAAACGGAATCCGCTTTTGTTTCTGGCGATATGACCCATGAAGTCAGCAATGGTATTGATGCCAATATTGATACTTATGTACCAAGCTACAACACCAGTGGCAACCTTGACATTGAAACCGATATTGCCGCGGGAGAAGGGCTGACCTTTAACTTAACCGGTGTCGTTCGTGACGACGCTTTGGGCACGATTGATGCGAACCAAGTGACCGCAGGAAGTGGCTCTGCGACGTCGCAAGTGATACCACCTAAAGATGCTGAGCTCGATTACTTCAAAACCTTGGTGTATACCGATGGTGAATCGGCAGGGTGTTCTGTTCCTTCAAACGATGGCAGCGGTTGTACTTACGCACCACGTGGTGATGTTGAGTATCAAGTTACGTTAGATAACACAGGCGATAGTATCGCAAATGACGTGAGTGTTATCGATGCGATTCATACCATCAAAACTGAAGATGGCGATGATGCGTTCTCTAGCTGGACAACGGCTATTGCGGTTGAACCTGTTGGCACTTACGACGTGCAAGGTAACTACAACGGTAGCGTCCCATTGAATGCAACTGTCGATCTTCGTCCTGGTGAGCGTATTGTGTTTGACGTGAAAGGCACCGTGTCGACTTCAGCGACAGGCACTATTACCAACACGGCGCAAGTGAACGGTGATAACACCAACGACATCGTACTTGATCCGGGCCGCTCGAATATCCTGATTGATAAATGGACGGATACGCCTGAGTACGTGCCGGGTGGAACAGTGAATTACTACATCGACATCACCAATGACGATGTGGACACTGGCTTGTTCTCGATTCGTGACATCATTAGCAGCTTTGAAGTTGAAATTGTCGATGGCTCAATGAAAACCGCACTCACGGAGTGGACGGTTGATTATGATGTGCTTTATAACTCCGCGCCATCAGATCCTAACGCTAATGATTTTTCAGAGCTAGATAAGCTAGTTGCTCAAAACAGTCCAGACATCGATTTACCTGTCGAATCGATCAAGATGGCAGGGCGTGACGATGCCGGTACGGGTGGCGGCGATAAGTACACAGTTGTCCGTATTCACGTCCAAGGCAAGGTACGAGATGACGCGATTGGGCGCTTTACCAATACGGCTTATCTGCGACATGGTTTGGACGATTCGAAGATCGCTCGCTTACGAGAAGGCTTTATCACTCCGAAGTCGGGTCAATTGGTTCTAACCAAAGAAACGACGCCAATTGCAGAACCTGATGCCAAATACCAACCGGGTCAACCAATCTCATACAAGATCACTGTGGCTAACACGGGTGAAGGTTACCTTGTCGATCAAGTCTTAACCGATCGTATCGACACCATCATGACAGAGGTGGCTAACAGCCCAGATCAAGAGCAAGCGTTGACAGGTAATTGGATCATTAGCGACGAACAGCTTGATGGCAGTGGCGATCCAGCCCTGAACGCTCGCAAAGATGTGGTTAATAACGCACAGGGTTATAGTGCGACTTACAGCATTCACCCGGGTGACAGTTATTCATTTGTCGTGACCAACACTGTTAATGATAAGGCCAAAGGCGAGATCACTAACGTCGTTAAAGTTGATAGCGATGACGGTGAGCACTCTGCAGACGCGACCTACATTCCAGAAGACGCGCAAGTTGAGATCACTAAAGAGGTCGATAAAGCAGAGTACCTTCCGGGAGAGGCACTTCAGTACACCGTAACTGTTAAGAACAACGGCTTAGGTTGGGCTGAAGATGTTGCTGTTGAAGATGCGCTGAAGTCGGTTGAAACCACGATTGCAGGTGGTGCGACTGAGCAAGCTTTTGACCCTGCTTCAATCCAAATATCTGCGGTATCGACAACGGGTGAAACTCCAGTACCGGATGCAACCAGTGGTGAAGATCTTAATGAGACGATCGATATTGCGCCTCAAGATAGCATTGTTTTCACGATTCAAGTGACGACTAATCCGTTGGCGACAGGCGATATTACTAACACCGCATCAGCGACCTTTGACGGCACAACATTTGATGACAGTGCTACCAGTACACCAGTGTTGGCGACGGTTTCGGTCAAGAAGACGGTTGATACGCCATCGTATGAAGTAACCAAGCTGATTAACTACAACATCACCGTAACCAACAGCTCTGATGCGTTTGCATCTGGTGTTCAACTTCAAGACATCATCAGTGACATTCAAGTCGACACGACGGCTGATAAACAAGAGTCGGCATTCCTGCTTTGGGAAGTGAGCTTTGAAGCTTCCGACGATCGCTCTGTTGTCACTCCCAAGACGTTCGACTTGAGTGAAGACATCGATGTGAGTATGGATGTTGCGCCACAGAGCACTGTGACTTTCCATGTTAAGGCGTTAATTCGCACGACAGCGATTGGTGATATCAGCAATACGGCAACCATCACTTACAACGGTGCCCCACAAGACTCTACCGTTACGATTACACCGAAAGAGGCGGAGTTTGTTGCGACGAAAACCAACGTGCAAACCGAATATGAGCCGGGTGGTGAGCTTGAGTTCCTGATCACCATTGAAAACACCTCGAACAACTACATCAGTGACTTAAGTGTTGTTGATGATATGGAGTCGATTGAGGTCGCATACTACAACGGATCGACGGGGCCTGCTTTTGTGGCTGGTTCCACTTCTTTAGTGGTCGATTCAACCACAATAGGCACCACTACCGAGCAAGTTAGCCCGATTGAGTACAGTGTGGATATTGCACCGCACGGCACAGTTGTGTTCCGCTCAAAAGGCACCGTAGTCGATACCGCGACCGGACACATCATTAATACTGCGCAAGTAGATGGCGGCGATGTTATCAGTCCTCCAGTTCAAACAGTTGCGGCTGTGGTTCAAGCTGAGCTGTTTACCGATGCCCCGTATTACGTGCCGGGAGAGCAGGTTGAGTATCACTTAGTGGTGCAAAACATAGGCCGAGGTATAGCCAAAGATGTCGCGCTTTACACCCAGTTCTCTGAATCCATGGGTGATCATATTGATGGTAATTTTAGTAATGCGTTTGATGAATGGACACTAACGGCAACATCAGAAGGGGCTGAAACTCAACCTGGCACCTTTGATGACGACAAAGACCTGTTCACCTTGGTCGACATATCGCCGGGCGGCAAGATTGATTACACGTTCACATTGACGGTCAACGAAGACATGCTGACTAATATCGATGTGCTTGGATACTACCTCGACTTAACTGGTAGCCCAGCGATGCGCGCTCGTTCTAAAGGCATGTTGGCCTCTGAAACCTCGATGCAGGCAGTGGCAGATCAAGTATCTGCTTTGGATTTGCCGCCAGTGGGTGCTGATCTGGTTGTTGAAAAACGTTCTGATAAGCCTGAATACACCGAAGATGACGACAGTGTCACTTATTACTTAGCCGTGACCAACAACGGTCAAGGTAACGCGGCTAATGTTCGTCTAACCGATGAGATCAGTGAACTACAAAACAGCACAGGTAATAAAGTCTTTATCGATTGGACCATTGAAGGTGTGGAAGTCGACGACTCGGGCGCGGTTATTCAGCGTCATACTTTCCCGTCGAGCAAAGACTTAGATACCAGCGTTAACCTGAAATCCAACAAACGAAATGCTTACGCGTTTGAAGTGGTGGGCACGCTAGGTAAGGGCTTGGATGATGACATTACCAATACCTTCACGGCGACTGAATCTGACGGTACTGAAACCAGCGACAGCGTAACTACTCACATCAGGAAAATTCCAGATAACTCTGGGGAGTTAGAGCTAACCAAATCTGCGTTGCAAGATACCGCGCAAGTGGGTGATGCGGTTGAGTACGAGATCATCGTTGAGAACAACAACGAATCGTACTTTAAGAACGTGACTGTGGAAGACCGTTACCCAGGTGGTCTGAAATACATCGTGGATACATCAGAAATTGTGCTGAGCGGCATTGATGGTGAGTTTGGTACTGAAGACGATCAGGTTATCTCTCAAGAACCATCAGACACGGGCAAGTTAATGTTCACATCGTTGAACTTTGATCCGGGCGAGAAGCTGCGTATTCGTTACTTATTGCGAGTGTCGGTAGGAGCAACGTTTGGTGACTACATTAACACTGCAGTCGCGAAAGTGGATGGCTCGACTGTTTCGAATGAAGACACCGCCAAAGTGACTGTAGAACCGGACAAGGTATTCGATACCTCATCGATCATCGGCAAAGTCTTTGAAGATCACAACAAAGATGGATTCCAAGCTGATGCAACGGCTTTTGATGTTGAGTTAACCGCGAACCTAGCAACGCAAGGCTACATCGCTGATTCGACGCACATCATCCGTGATGGTCAGGATGTCGCAATTCAAGATGGTGCGATAACCACTGCACTTGAGCAAGGCTTGGATCTTGGCGATCTTTGGGGTCATTCAGTAAACCGAACACTGCCAGAAACCAGCAAAGTGGTTATTCAATTTAAAACTCGCACGCAGCAAAGTTTTGATTTCTACGTCACGACCGATGCGGGCTCTCGTATCGAGTTCGACGCACAAGGTCAGATTCAGTTTAAGCATGAATCGGACAAGAAAAAGGGACTGAGCGCGGAGAACCTCAATGTAACCAGAAACCTATATCGCGATGGCGAGGATTACCTGTGGGAAATCGTTATCGAGAACAAAGGTATCTACGAAGATGGTATTCCGGGCGTTAAGTTGATGACGGTTGAGGGAATCGTTATTTACACAGACCAGTACGGTCGTTACCACGTGCCCGACCAATGGGTACTCAATAAGAAAGGTAAGAACTTCCTCGTGAAGTTGGACACTGATTCGCTCTCTACCTCCATGGAAGTGGTAAGCGAAAACCCGAAAGTGTTGCGAATTACCCCGAACAAGCTCACCAAGTTCAACTTTAGCGTTCATCGTAAAGACCAACAAAGTGAACAGAAGTAGGCCATTGGAACCGTATCTGGAAATTGTATGAAAGTATTTAGTAAGTCTCGTTTAGCGACGTGTGTGTTAACGGCCATTCCTGTGATGGCGGTAGCGAAAGACACAGGTAAGCTTGAAAAACTCGGTTCTGAGACGACTGGCATTGAAATCACTAAGCCGAACCAAGATCAAGATAGTTCGCGTATTTACCTAGAACAAGGCGCTATTTGGGCAAGCCGCGACATCACTCGCTTTGACCCAGTGCTCGACGTCAGTGTTAGCGATGAATTAGAAGTGGAACAAGGCACATTGCGTGACAGTGTCGGTTTCACCATCACCACCAACTATGGTTACTACATCAAAAAGTACCAGTTGGAAGTGTACCGAGTGGGTGACTTTGGTCTGTCTGAGCCAATCGCTGTGCTTGAAGGCGATAAACTGGCGAACGACTCTGACATCAATTGGGATGGTCAAACCGATGTTGACTACCAATTTAATGTCGGTGAGCAGCTGATGTTCCGCCTAAAAGCGTGGGACAAAGATGGCAACATGGATGTGACCACCGTTGGTGTGACTGACTTAGTTAAGCCGGACTCTGAAGTCGATATCGACCGAAACGATAACGACGATGAAGAGAGCAAAGGTAAAAGTTACGGACAGGCAAAGCTGATGCGTCACAACATCCCGACCAATGCGGGTTTAGCGAAGTTCATCGGCACTGGCTTGAAAGGCGTAGATAAAGTCATCATCGGTGAAGATGAATTTGATGTCGAAGATGGCAACTTATATGCAGAGCAGTACTTACCAACAGACTCCTACATTTTCCCTACCAAGGTTGTGTTTGATAACGGTGATGAACGTCGTTACAAGCTGTACGTTCGTATTCCAGATACGTACTACGCACAAACCGGTTTGGCTGATCTTTATGTTGGTAAGAATAATGTGTCTGGTAATAGCGATGCATTAAGTGTCGATGACCAGTATCAAAATGACATCTATAACCAAGGTCGTTTAGCGTACTTTGGTCAGGGTAAATTTGGCGACAAACTTCGTGTAACAACTCACTTTGATACGCGAGAAAGTGAAATCAAAGACATGTTCAAACATCCGTTCGCCTCAGACGATTCGGATGTGTTCGATATCCTCGAAGACGACGATGAGCTTTATTACGGTAACTATGGTGACAGCTCAAACATCGAAAAAGTGGTCAACACCAAGGGCAAGGTTTACCTCAATGTGGAATACGATAAGTCTCAATACTTGTGGGGTAACTACAACACGGGTTTAACAGGCACTGAGAACAACGATTACAACCGTAGCCTCTATGGTTTCAAAGCTGATTATCGCACTCGCGATACTACACAATACGGTGAAGATCGTCTGAACATGGTCGGTTTTACCGCAGAAGCTGATTCCTTGTATGCACACGATGAGTTCTTGGGTACAGGCGGCTCTCTGTACTTCCTTCGTCATGGTGAAGCGGTACCGGGAAGTGACAAAGTTTACGTCAAAGTAAAAGATGAATCTGGCCTAGTGCAGAATGAAATCCCACTTGAGCCGGGCGTCGACTATGACTTTGACCCGTACCAAGGTCGAATTATTTTGACCAAGCCACTCGACAACATCCTATCCGACAGCTTTGGCAGCGTGATTGAAAACGGAGACGACTACGAAAACTTTCTGGTTGTAGACTATGAGTACGTCCCACAAGGTTCAGATTCATTAGATGCGATGTCTTACGGTGGTCGTGCTAAAGGTTGGATCAACGATTACGTTGGTGTTGGCGTGACGTATGCGACTCAAGAAAAGGACAACCAAGACTACGAGTCTTACGGTACGGACTTAACGTTGCGTGCAACAGAAGGTACCTACATTAAGGCTGAGTTTGCACACAGTGAAGGCAGGCAAACCGAGTCGAATTTCGTCTCTACCGATGGTGGTTTAACCTTTACGCCAATTGGCGATACGTTAGAAGATCGCGAGGGTGACAGTATCCAAATAACGGCTGTGACTAGCCTTTACGATCTTGCTCCAACCATCTTTGGTGTCGTTGGCAATGACCTTAAGCTTTGGTACCGAGACAAAGACGCGGGATACAGCTACGCGAGCAGCAGCGATGATCTAGAGCAAGAGGCATACGGTGCTGAAGTTCGTTTACAAGCTACTGATCGCTTGGCGGTTCTCTCTCGCTTCTCGACCAATGAAGAGCGCGATGTCGATGGTAATCTAGAAACAGATACTGAAACGATTGAGATCGAGACTCAAGTCAAAATCACCGAGCACATCAAAGTTTCGGCGGCAGGGCAACAAACTGAAGAGCTTAACCAAAACGACGAGCACAGCGATGCGACCTTAGCGGGCGTGCGTTTGGAATACATGTGGGACAGCGAGAACAGCGTTTACGTTAAAGGGCAAAAGACTGTCGATCAGTCGGATGACTATGATGAAAACGACAGCGCGTCGATTGGCGCTGAATTCCAAGTGTTGGAAGACTTGTCTCTTGGCGGCGAATACACCGATGGCGACCGAGGCCAAGTAGCAGAAGCGACTGTGACTTACGATGTAACCGATGACCACTCAACCTACGTAACTTATGTAGATGATAACTACGAAGGTCAAAACAACGTGATTGTTGGTCAGCGTGCAGACCTGACTAGCAGTGTCGATTTCTACCAAGAGAACCAGTTTGTTGATGAAAACGACGGTCATGGCCGTATCGACTCGTACGGCTTTGGTTACGACGTGACGGAAGATGTCGAGATGGGGATCGGTTATCAGCTTGGGGAAATTAAAGATGACGAGAACATCACCACAGAGCGTGAATCTATTAGCTTCAATGCTTCAATTGACCTAGATGACATCACCCTAAGCCACAAATTTGAATATCGAGTGGATAAGAGTGAAGACGACCCTGACATCGCTCAGCGAGAACTGCAACAAATCGTGACGACCAACCGTTACACGCATCACTTAACGGAAGAGTACACGCTATTTGGTAAGTACAACTACTCCATCACCGAAAGCGAAACCTCGGGCGAAACCATGGCGCAATTTACCGAAGCCACTGGCGGCCTCGCGTATCGTCCGATCTACAACGATCGACTCAACTTACTGAGCCGCTACACGTATATTGCAGATTTCGATCAACTGGATCGCGATGTGGATTATCAAGACGAAACCAGTCAGATCATTGAAGTTGAGGCGATCTATTCGATTGACCAACACTGGGATGTCGGTACTAAGTACGCCCATAAAGACAAACAGCAAGCTTTTGAACGAGCATCTGGTTCGAATGAGCTGGTTAAAAGCGATATCGACCTATACGGATTAAGCGCTTCTTACCGTGTGATGAAAGAGTGGGATGTGACGGGTGAATACCACTGGAAAACAGACACTCTCAACGATGAGCTAGAACACGGTGCATTAGTTTCGGTGAACAAGCACATCGGCGAGAACTTCAAAATGGGGATTGGTTATAACTTCTCTGCGTTTGATAGTGACTTAACCAATGATGATGACTACGACGCATCTGGTGTGTTCATTAACTTAGTCGGTAAGATCTAAGCCTGCCCAAGTGGGTCGAAAGTTAAGAGTTGAGAATTCAAAGTGACAGTTAAGAGTAAGATGAAAACAATTATTTTCCTAATAAGCGCAGTGATGAGTACTTTGCTGCTTTCCGGCTGTGCAACCGACACCTATGTGAGTCAGGAGAACCGAGACAAGTTTGCTGGCATCGATGTGTCTAAGTTTTTAATAAGCGAGTGTTTGGCGCCAGAGCGTGAGGTGCACATCGCCATCGCAGAGCATTTTGCGTTTGATAAATATCAATTACGCGACCTCGACAAGATCAACTTAGATACCTTTGTTAAAGAGATCAGAGGCTTAAAAGGGCGCATCACGATTGTCGGCCATACTGATTTCAAGGGTTCTTTCGAATATAATGAGCGCCTTTCACAGCGCCGTGCTAAATCGGTCGCAGATTATTTGAAAGGGCAACTAGACCCAACGCAATATGACTGGGAAGTGAAACATCTTGGTGAGACTCAACCTCTTCTGTTTGGTAAGACAGATAAAGACCGAGCGGAGAACCGCCGTGCATTTATCGTGTTTGAAGAAGCTCAGAAGTACGAAGAGATGCCTTTCTGTGAGCCGCCAAAACCAGAACGTAAAGTTTATATGGCAATGACGCCGCACTTCGATTTCGATAAGTCAGTACTCAAGCAAGAAGACCTAACTCAGTTAGATGACTTCACAACTAAGTTGAGCGGCCTGCAAGGTAGCATAATGGTGGCAGGGCACACCGACCAAGCGGGTTCACTTTCTTACAATGAAAAGCTGGCAGAGCGCCGCGCAGAAACGGTGGTTGAATACCTCAAAACCAAACTCGACCCTAAGCAGTTCATCTGGGAAGTGAAGTCATTTGGTAAGTTGCAGCCTGCGATTAATGAACGCTCTGAAAAAGCCGATGCATTAAACCGCCGCGCGTTCATTGTGTTCAAAGAATCTGATATTACCGCCGAACAGCAAGCTCTTGCTGGCAGTGAACAAGAAGCGGTGAGCAGCGAGAGCGATTAGAGTTCACCGAAGAATAACGAATAGTTGCCTTTACAATAAAACGCAAAAAGCCCCATACGTTGGGGCTTTTTGTTGCTTGCTCTACGGATTAAGTTGGGTCGAAGAGCTATTCTGATGGCAAATTCTGTTTCAATTCCAGAAGCATTCGGTAGGCACTTTCTCCTGACATCTCATACGGGTTGAACTGGTCTGATGTTGAAAACTGTAAATTAACCAGTTCAGTTAGGCTAGATTGTGGAATATCACCCATAGACCAATCACCAAACTGCCTACAATCGATCTCTTTGAAATATAAAATCATGACGTTTTTGTGTCGCGTGTCATTCAAGATATGATTGTAAGTATGGTTCACTGCGGTTCTCGAACCTTCAATACATTGCAGGAAATACTTATCATTGTGGCTTAGAAGGCCTGTTAAATGGCTTTGCTTATTGCGGTCGTGTGAAATCTGAAGAATGTCGTTCAAAGCCTGAGAATCGCAACTTTCACAGAGCGTACTGACATAAATTAACCGAGTTAGGAACATAGGCATCATTTCGAATTTTTTTTCAAAGGATATTAATAAATATAAGCCAAGATCATGGAATTGCGAGTTATTGATTTAATTGTCACTCGGTGGCTTTTGGAAGAGAAGAGGGTGGGGATGAAGTAGAAAAGGGCAGGTTGCAAGATACGCTAAAATGACTCGAATGTTGGCCATTCAATTATTTTAGCGACCTGCTTGTGAGCTCGTTAGTTGTTTAGAGTTGAAATCGATTCAACGTTAGAAGAGGAATCAAATCGAACGTTGACCAACACATTTTCACGTTCGAAAGTCACATCATCAAAGTCAGTCGTTGCGATCTTAAATCCATTTCTTGCGAATAAACTCGTCACCGTTGTTCGTTGTTTCTGTTCCATACCGCATGTCAGTAGTTCGTTCATCGTGATCTTCATTAGGTAACCGTGTGCATAGTGTAAGCGTACAGACTCTACATTATGAGATCAATTGCTTAATCGATAAGCTATATTGATATGTTCAATTGAGTGATTCAGGTATTTAAAAGCCGGATGGATAGTGGGCAAGGGAGTTATGCGACCTATGACAAGTGGAGCGTTATGTGACCACTGTTCAGCATTCCTTGAACACGAAGTTTGTCGCAAAAATCGCGTTGAAATAAGTGGTTACAAAGCAGGAGGAATTATGCCCGCCGTTTGGTATGTTTGGTCGGTTATTGGAAATATTATCGGCCTATATCTAACTTAACTAAAGTACATCGATTTATGATGAGTAGATTCCTTAATAAGCCTTCTTTCTATTAAAATTTCAAATGTAAGACGGTGTTGTTATAAGTGTTATTAATTGCATAAGCTTGATTTTAATATTGGTTTGATTTATAAAATAAGCACTCGTTCATTAACTTCATGATTATATTAGTTTTTACTAACCTTTAATAACATGGAGAAAGGCGATGAAAAAGAATCAAACACGCAACAGGTTAGCGAATTTAGTGCGACTTCGTAGGTCATACAAAGCATCAGATTTTCTGGTGAGCTCTAACGAACTCCGAGTTAAGAAAGATGTGTACAGCTTACGTAAAATCAAACAGTTAGAAATTCGCCAATTGGGTCTTAAAGAAAACGCAATCAATATTGTTTCGTTGGCTTTAGTTCTCTCGGCTGCGACTTGGGCATTTGTTCCTCAGTTCGGTTTACCGATGCTTGCACTGACCTTTATCTTGGCGTTTGTTACATGGCGAAGATATGAGTTGCGTGCAGAGTTTAAAGGAGCCGATGAAACTGGCGACCATTGGGTTTCCGTGGCACGCGGTTGTACTCGAGAAGAGTTCAAAGTGTTGAAAAACGTTGAATTGGCTTTACGCGATCAGGTGTCTTAATACTTTAGATTTCTTCGTATTTGGGCCTTGTTAATGCCAGGGTCTTATAACCGTTAAGCTCTCATAATCAATAAAGCTCGCCATTGCATGGCGAGCTTTTTGTTTTCTGAAAAACACAGATAGTGCAGGTTACTTTGAGAGGCCAACGCTTATATGTGTAATGAGGGTAAAAATGAATCTTAAGTCACGGCATTTATGATGCTTTTTGTGGTTTTGAATATAGGGAGAGGGTGGAAATGAATACACGAGTCAGTGAGGGTTCTTTTAAAAGGCTCATCCAGTTAGTTGGTTGTGTTTTGATTATAGTGTTGAGCAATAGTCGACTCTCCAATGCTCAAAGCATCGAGTTTCCTACTTGTGTACAGAGCGAGGTTTTGAATACAGAAATCCACCTTTATGTTGATGAATCGGTGTTAGATGAATATTCCAAAGCATTTATAGCCTCTAAAATAGCGACATGGGAAAGCTATTCGAATCTGGTGTTAAAAAACTCCTGCGTCCCTATGACGAGAAAAGTCACTAAGGTGACTTATACGTCTGAAATCGACAGCCTTTGGTTTCAAGATTTGGGCGCAGCAGAGAGGTTATTAAAACTCTCGATGGAAGAACCGATTCCAGAAACAACAGAAGACGGCGTCCCCATTTTTACTGGGATAGTATTTTCTAATTATAATTTTAGCTTTGAGTCTGATTATTGTGGTATGTCTTCTTCGGTATCCTACTTTTTTTCTTTAGCGATAAACTGCCCTGATTACTTAATGGAGCATGAAATTGGCCATTTAAGTGGTGCTAATCATGACTATAAAACGTTATTGAAAGATTTTGATAGTATAGAAAGTTACATTTCTGGAACGTATCCAAGAGCTCCTCAATATTCATTCGGTACAATTTGTGCTGACAGAGGCACAGTGATGTCTTATGAGCGAGATGTTATACCTGCATATTCCAGCCCGGACATCAGAGTAGATGGCACAAAGTGCGGGGATAGCAAATACCACAATAATGCGAGAGTGCTTAGAGAGTTCGCACAAGCTTATTTAACCCCATGATTGCCTAGCTGCTAGATTGGTAGTCATCCGATTTAGTTACTTTATTATTAATGGTTATTATGAGATTAATGACTGCTGTGGTCGCGACTAATCCCTCTAGAACTTAGACCAAGAACCATACCTAAGCACCAAACCAAGGAGAGAAAATGCAGGTAAGTATTAGGCCCGCCATGCCAAGCGAATTGGCAGCCATTTATTCCTTGGTTATCTCAAACGATGAGTGGACGAAGTTTAACGGCCCTTATTTTCCATACTCACCGCCATCACTAGAAGAGTTTGAAAGCCGTTCGTTTCAACGGTTACTCAATGGATCCGACTTACAGTTGGTGGTTGTAGACGATGTGCCTGTAGGAACCGTCAGTTGTTATTGGGAGTGTGAAGAGACACGTTGGCTTGAAGTCGGAGTAGTCATTTATAACTCCGACTATTGGGGGAAGGGTATTGCTGCGTTAGCTCTTCCTCTTTGGGTATCTTACCTATTCAAAAACAAGCAGATAGAGCGTGTCGGTTTAACCACTTGGTCGGGTAATCCGCGGATGATGTCACTAGCTCTTAAATTAGGCTTCCAGCAAGAAGCTAGGCTAAGAAAAGTGCGTTATTACCAAGGCGAGTATTATGACTCGATTAAGTATGGTCTATTGCGTTCTGAGTGGCTGGAAAGCAAATAGCCATAATTTGAGTTAGCTTGTTGTTTTACTGAACTTTATAAGTCGTGGAGTTCAAAGTAGTCACTTGTGATCTTTAAATCTAAGACGGGCGTATTTCTTCCAGTTTATTAAGGAAGAGTATGCATGATGCTATCTAAAGAGAATGAATCAAGAATTATCGAAATGGCGTGGGAAGACAGAACGCCGTTTGAAGCAATAGAACTGCAATTTGGTTTAAATGAATCGGAAGTGATTCGTTTTATGCGTAGCCATCTCAAGCTTGGCAGTTTTAAGCTGTGGCGTTCACGTGTTTCTGGGCGCTCGACCAAGCATGTAAAACTACGCAGTTCGGACGTTTCGAGAGGTTATTGTCCGACTCAATACAAGCACCGCTAGATAGGGACTTATTTAGTCAGCCCAAATGACATTTGATTGTGGAACAAGAAAGGTGGCGCAATGCACTGGACGCACAAAGACCCTCGTAATCATCACACTCATGGTTGGTTGAAGCATAACGGGAAAGTATACGAGTAAACACCTCCGAGACTTTTCCCTTCAAGGCTATAAGATAAAAAGGAATTTTGATGTTTAAGCTGGAAACTGACAGGTTGATTCTTCGAGATATGAGTATCGAAGACGAGTGTGCCTTTGTTGCGATCTCTCAAGACGCAAAGTATCAGCGTTTCTATGATGAAAGTGATTGCGAACCTAACAAATATCGAGAGCTAACTCAGTTGTTTGTTGCACAGGCTTTGGAAGTACCACGCCAGTCCTATCAGCTAGCGGTTGAAAGCAAAGATTCGGGGAAGTTTATTGGAACCGTTTGTTTACGTCTTGAACGCGATAAACAAGCTTCAATGGGCTGTGCTTTATCGAGGCAAACTCAGGGAAAAGGGCTTTCTATAGAAGCATCTGAAGCCCTCGCTGATTTTGGTTTCTCAGAGTTAGGCATACACCGTATCTACGCCGAAACCATCAGCAAGAACTTGGCTGCGATTAAATTATGTAAGTCACTGGGAATGAAACAAGAAGCGTGTTTTAAAGCTCATCGATTCTTCAAAGGTCAATGGTGGGATACAGTTGTGTTGGCGGTTGTTCGATCTGATTGGGGAAAGGCTTAGTGATGGAAAGTGAAAGGCTCAAATTAACCCCTCCATCATTAAAATACAGCGAAGAGATGTGTGAGGTGATAAATGAGTGCAAGGCCGAGTTTTCCCCATTCTTACCTTGGGTTTCTGATTCTCTAACTAAAGAGCAGCTAGAACTTAACATTCAAGATGCTACCAATAATTTCGCCAACTTTACTGGCGAGTTCTGGTTCAATATTATTGAAAAGCAAACAGGGGCATTTATCGGGGCTATTGGCTTTATGATCAGAGACGATACTGTCCCTTACTTTGAAATCGGCTACTGGTTGCAAACATCAAAAACGGGCTTGGGTTACGTGAGTGAAGCTGTCCGAATTATCGAAGAATATGCATTCACTCAAAAAGGTGCGAAAAGAGTCGAAATTAGGATGGTAGGCTCGAATCTTAAAAGTCAGGCCGTGGCCAAACGATGTGGCTATCAACTTGAAGATCGCTTAGCCAATGATCGACGTTTGCCATCAGGAGATATGGACAGCACGCTCGTTTACGCCAAAATAAGCCAGTCTTAAATGTGTGCTGTTGATTCTTAATGTGTGGCACTTTTATTGAGAGAAACCGTAAATTCCCAAGTACTCTGAAAGACCAACATTTAGCGCTTAGTTATCTGGCTCATCGTCTACAGTGACGTCACCATTCATTGAGTTGTAGTCAATGGAAATTCCCGGTACGACTCGATAATGATAGATACACTGATCCGTCTGTATATATTCAGCAATGTAGTCGGTTTCTTCTGGTGAATTGAAACTTGAAATACTAGGTGGATCGAGGAGCAGTGCGCCCCATACCGAAATGCAATCTTCAGCGTTATCTAATCTTGGAGATTCTTCAGGTAAGTGCCATTGCTGGGCTGGATATCCCCATTCATTGAAGTCAAGCTGGCCGGTCGCGGAGTCATCATAGATAGGGACATTCGTGGAAGCACCACCACCGTTTGAGGTTAAATTTTTTGAATAGGCAAGATCGACCCCTGTTTTAAAAGAAGCACCAGTACCTTTAACGACTGCAATATGAGAATCGGTACTTACGTTGAGGAACCTTGGAGCGGCAGTGACGGCGAGTATTCCAAGGATCACAATAACGACAACAAGCTCAATAAGTGTAAAACCGTTCTTTTTCATTTAGCACCTCTTTTTAAGGTCGCTAGTATGCATTATAAGTTACTATTACCAAAGGGAATGTCCTTGTTTTAGTGGTAATTTAAATGCTCAATAATGAATGTTGTGATTAAGGTAACTTATATTTTATAAATCCCATGCGTATGGTTTAAGTGCTGTGTATCTCACTTTGATATTAATTTTAGTTCTATGAAGGTTTGGCAATTAATGAATATCGTTGAAACGGTAAAGCTTCATCTTTCAGACGTTGGTTATCCAGAGGCTAGTGTTAAAACAGGGCTGGTTCGATCTATATCGGCGCTCGTTTTTAAAACCATCAAAAATAAAGATATCTCTAATGTTTTGTCCCTGTGTACTCAATTGCTTGAAGAAAGGGATTGGGCGTTAGGTGTTATTGCTTACGACTGGGCTTTTAGAGTAAGAAAACAATATTCGAAAGAAACGTTTCCAATCTTTGAGCATTGGTTAATGGAGTATGTCATTGACTGGAATGATTGTGATGACTTCTGCACTCATGCGTTTGGTGAGTTACTGTCTCAATACAATGAGTTGTTCGAACTCATAACCAAATGGGTCGAGCATTCGAATTTTGCTGTACGTAGAGCTGCTGCTGTCATCTTAATTTATCCGATCAATCAGAATCGATACTCAGCGTTGGCTCCGCTTTGTGTGGCAGATCTATTGCTAGAAGATGGACATGACCTCGTGCAGAAAGGATATGGTTGGATGCTTAAAGTCCTCAGTAAAATGGAACCTCAACAGGTTATTGGTTATTTAAACGCTAAGCATGCCGCAATACCAAGAGTTGCTTTTCGCTACGCGATTGAAAAGCTGGACGATAAAACTAAGCGAGAGTTAATGTTACTTTAACCACTGGCACTCCTCAAATCATCATCAGAATCCGGTGTGATTAATTATAACGATTAAAATAGGAACCCAAGGTGCAAGAACAAACTAGAGGACTCGATCGAGAAGGGTTCATTCAAAATCTTTATTCGCCAAAGAACATTGCGCCTGAATTTCAAGACGTGGTGTCAGCAGTCGTTGATTCGCTGCTAAGAGAGCTTCCAGGTCAAGTTGATGGTATCTACTTGTATGGAAGCGTGCCTGGAGGAACGGCCATTGTTGGTCGCTCTGATTTGGATGTTTCTATCGTACTCGCTACGCCTGTTGGTCAGAGAGAAAAGGAAGTATTTAACCTACTTTCCGGCACCATACCCCAAACCTATCCGCAAGTGACCAAGCTTGATATCGATCCTGGCTTCCTGCGGGATGTTCTGCAACCCACGGAAAAGTATCACTGGCACTTTTGGATCAAGCATTGCTGCTGTTGTGTTTGGGGGAATGATTTATCTAATGAGTTCCCACTATACAAACCAAGCATTGAAATCGCTCAAGCTCTCAATGGTGACTTGTCTACTTTTCTTGAGCAAATGCCCTCGAGTTTCAAAACAATGACTGATGCGGATGTCGCTAAGGTGATTGGAAAGAAGTTGGTTCGAGTTGCGTATTACTTTGTGGCTGAGCAAGACGGCAGCTGGTACACCAACCTGAGCCAGTGTGCTGCAGTCGCCAAGCGCTATTACTCCAATCAAAGCGACGATATTGAGCTAGCTCATCAATACGCTCTCGGAAATTTGATATCTAAAACAGAAGCTTTTGAATTGTATGAAAGGCTGAGTAAAAAGCTTGTTGTAAATTAAGCATTAACACAAGCTAGAACAACAAACTTAACTACCTTTGTAACGGCTTTAGGAAAATTAGATGGATGTCCACGAGTGTGTTTCTTTTATCATGCTGAAGGAATCGCAGGTATTACTAGAAAAGCGTAGTGAGTCTAGGGAGACCGATCCCGGTTTAATCACTATACCTGGCGGCCATATTGAACACGGTGAAAACCAGGTTCAGGCGCTGTTTCGTGAACTTGATGAAGAGCTTAATGTTGTTCCGATTGATTACCAATACTTGTGTTCGCTTTACCATCCTACGAAGGAACTTCAGTTGATTCATTATTTTATCGTGAGTGACTGGAAAGGAGATATCACCGCTCAAGAGACTGATGATGTTAAGTGGTATTCACTAGGTTCAGCTCCTGTTGGTATAGCAGCCGATGGTATTGCTTTGAAAGAAGTAGAGCGCGTGGGTAGGTATCTTTAGTTTGGATTCGATAAGATGTTTTGGACGTTTTTTGAGGGCTCAAAAACGGTGAAACCCCGGTGTTGGTAGCATCGGGGTTTCGAATTTCTAGATTTCTCGACTGGTAAGATCGATTATCTTTTCTATGCAGAAGGCTGGATTAATCCAATCTTATTCCTTGGTAGGGAATTAGATGCGGATGAAGTCCATGTGCTCAACTTTTGGCTTGAACGCGTGACGTTGAACGTCTTGTGGCTTAACCTTAACTTCTGCGCCGTCAATCAGTAGAGTGATTGCTTCGTAGAATTCAGGCTTGTCCATTTGGTTGATCACGTCAGCGTGAACAAGTTCGATAGCTACAGCTTCAGCTTCGCCACCGTAGATTACAGCTGGGAATTTACCAGCGTGACGTAGGCGGCGGCTCGCACCTTTACCTAGTTCAGTACGTACTACTGCTTCAAATTTCATAGTTTTACTCTCAAATTAGTAAAAATTAACTTCACACCTCAATGCGACCTTGAGTGTGTGGTAATGCTTAAACATAAAAGTTCATGCTTAAGCGAGCGCGGATACTAACATCACATTCCAATATGAGCAAGTCAGAAGCCCATCTCAAAGTGAATTTCCTTCGATAATGGGTTCGTTTGGAGATAAAACGTTCGCTAACGCTTGTTTAGCGCATTTTACTCCCTTTTACATCGCAATCCTTATCTATTTATATCACTGCTAAATCATCAAGTTAATGAACGGAAAATGAATGTTTGCCTAAGACTTGGTTAAGTCTTAGTTCGTTAATCTTAGTGTTAATTAAACAGCAGAATGAATAGGTGAAAATATGAAACCGGTAAGCATTGTCGTAATTACGCTAAACGAAGAGAAACGCATTAGCCGCTTAATGGAAGAGTTGAGCGTGCAAACCCACCAAGAGTTTGAAGTGATTGTTGTCGACTCGAACAGTGAAGATAACACCAGAGAAGTGGCGCAAGCTTATGAAAACGCGTTGCCAAAATTAACGGTGCATCACATGGAAAACCGTGGTGTGAGCCTTGGCCGAAACACGGGTGCTTCATTGGCGCAATACAACCGAATCCTTTTCTTAGATGCTGACGTGAGCTTGCCTCGAAACTTCCTTGCGAAAGCGCTTTATGAACTAGAAGAGAAGAAGCTTGAAGTGGCGGGTGTGTACATGAGCTCGAAAGGTTTGCCGCTTGTACACAAGTTTGGTTACGGGCTATTTAACGCAGGCTTGTTTACTACTCAGTTCTTTTTCCCGACGGCGATTGGCGCATGTATTTTCTCGACTAAACGGGCGCATGATGAGATCGGCGGTTTTGATGAAGAGATCGTCCTGTGTGAAGATTGTGACTACGTAAAACGTGCGAGCAAAACATGGCGATTTAGATTCCTAAATATGACTTTTGGTTTTGACCCACGTCGCTTAGACCAAGATGGCGTTGTGAAGACAGGCTCTACTTATCTTAAAGCCAATGTAAGACGCTTCTTTAAAGGAGAAATGCGTAATAACGAGATGAACTACAAGTTTGGTCACTACAAAGAACAGTAAGCGTTGAGGTTGTTATGTTTGATGGACTAGGGTTGTTTCTGGGAGCATTGGGTGATGCTCTCATTGGCCCAAACCTATTTGTACCGGGAGAGCCGTTCTTTATCGCAGCGGGCTTTCAACTGTATTCAGGTGCATGGATGGCGTTGGTTTTGGTGATGCTAGGTGGTTTGCTTGGTGATCAACTCAGTTATTTCATTGGTTATAAATACGGTGTTAAGGTGCAACGAAGGCTCATTAAGTTTCGCCCTGAAACCAAAAGATTAATTGCGCGCTGCCGCTATCTGGTTGCTCGCAAAGGCACATACATCATTCTTTTTGCTCGTTTATTAGGGCCTATCGCTTGGGTTGTGCCATTTATAGCTGGCTCGCATCGTGTACCGTGGCGTAATTTTAGTGTGTTGGCGTTTATCGGTTTGGCCCTTGGTGGAGGGCAGTTCATTGCTTGGGGCATGTTACTGGCGCACGGCGTTGAAAACTTCCCGTGGCTTAATAGCCTTAAGATATTTATCTCGGAGCATAATAGCTTGATCGTTGGTGTGTTCGCGGTATTAGTCTTCACCATTATCGGTTACCGAATGAAGTGGCGATGCTTAGTACTTAAGTCTAGTGCGCTGTTGTTGGCGTGGGTATTGTTTGCGAACTACGATCACTTTTTCTGGAAAGCGGATGACTTTCAGAATCAACCAGAGACGGCTCAAATAAACAAAGTCGACTGGAACTCGGTTACCTATAAAGCGTTCCCCGGTAAATCTTCGTTCTACTCGGCGCAAGCGATCAACGTAATTTATGTTGGAGCAACCCCAAGAGACTTAATGAAGCAATTAGGCTGGATAGAGAATCAAACCTTCTCTCGAAATGAGATTGAATGGGTTGGTTATCTCGCATTGCTTAGAGAAAAAACGCCGCCAGTGTCTGATTTATATTGGCGAGACAAGCCGCAAGATATGGCTTTTCAATTGCCGGGTAACCTGATGAAGCGCAGCCATATTCGTTGGTGGCGTGCAGGTGTTGATATTAAAACTAACCAGCCTCAGTGGTTAGGCGCAATTAGCTATGATGATGGCCTTAAAGTCACGCCTTACTCAGGCATTGTGACCGTGCTTCATAACATTGACCCTAATGTTGATGAAGAGCGAGATCGGCTTGCTAATCAGATACGAACGTTACTACCAGACATCGAGTTAGACAAGTACCCATTAGCAACGGTGGAAGTGATCAATGACGATCATGACTATTACACTGATGGCCGGGTATTAACGATTGGAGCAACGACCCTTAGTGATAATTCACAAACTTTGGATGTTGCTGTGAACGATATATAGAGTTGTATATAAGGTCGATAGAATTAAGCCCTAGCATTACGTTAGGGCTTATTGTGTTTAACTTTTACTTAGCTTGTTCAGCCTTTACTTACTTTAAGCACCAGAGAAGCTTTTAAGCCGCCCATTGAGCTCTTGCTGAGCGTTAGGCTGCCTCGGTAACTGTGTGCCATTTCATTTACGATATTAAGCCCTAAGCCTGTTCCTGGTGTGGTTTCATCAAGTCGGACGCCACGTTTGGTCACTTGCTCAAGCTTCTCTTCAGGAATGCCTTGGCCATCATCTTCAATCACCAACTCTATGTTGCCATCGTCGAGTTCATTTGCATGGACGCGAATAATGCTGCCCGCCCACTTGTAACTGTTCTCGAGTAGGTTGCCGACCATTTCATCAAGGTCGGTTTTTTCTACTGCCACTTCAATCTCAGAGTCTAGCTCGTTAATCATGGTGACTTCATTGGCAGCGTAGACTTTATCAAACGCCATTGAGATAGCTTCGACACGCTCACAAGGTGAAGACTTCACCGAAAGAATGTTCATTGCACCTGCCATACGAGCGCGGCCAAGGTGATAATCAATTTGGCTTTGAATCTGATGAATGGGCTGTTGCAGCAGTGCCTTGTCATCCTCTGGAAGTCGCTCTATCTCATTTTTTAGAACTGAAAGCGGTGTTTTCAACGCATGAGATAAGTTACCCGCGTGGTTACGAGCTCGTTCTAATAACTCTTGATAGTGAAAGAGCAGGGCATTGAGGTCAGAGACTAATGGAGAAACCTCTTTCGGGTAGTTATCGCTTAACCCTTGTTGCTCGCCGTTTCTTAGCATTACCAGTTCGCGTTGCATCTTGCTGAGCGGTAATAACGACCAACTGACTTGAATACCGATCAACATCAGCACGCCAACAAACAGCAACATTAGGATCAACCAGACTTGACCAGTAAGCTCTGTCAGTGTGGATTCTAATGGATCTTCATCAATACCAATGGTGATCGTGACAGGGTCGCTCAGTTCAGGCAGGTAGATATCTTGCTCGATGTAAATCAGCTTTTCTTTCTCTGGCCCTTTGACTGATGTGTGAATCGGTGAACGCTTGATGGTGAGGTCTTTATCCCATAGCGAGCGAGATCGAATGATCTGCTCTTGGGTAGCGGCGCGCCAATAAATACCACTGTAGGGCTGGTTGAACCTAGGATCAGACAGACGCTCTGCCATGATCAGGTTACCACTGTCATTGGTTTCGATATTGGCGGTTAACTCATCCATGGTTAAGCCAAGCTGCTGCTTCATGTCATCGACGAGGTAGTCGTTAACCAGTTTCGGAATCCCGACACCAGCCGCTAATATCATCGCACCTAGCCAAAAAGCCGCAGCAAGGAGCAAGCGGCTTTTTAAACTGATGTTTTTAAGTGTTCGTTTCTTTAGATTCATGCATTTCCAACCTGCCTTTGCTCATCGTAACTTATCGTATTGCGATGATCAGAACAGGCTGTCCACTTAATTAATGGTTGCTCTTGGCGTGATTGACGACTGAGCTATTCAGCATTCAGTTGGTAGCCAAGGCCACGAACGGTTTTGATGATCTTTGGTGCGATTTTCTTACGAATACGACCGATGAACACTTCAACCGTGTTTGAGTCTCGGTCGAAGTCTTGCTTGTAGATATGCTCAACCAACTCAGTGCGCGAGATAACCTTGTTTTGGTTATGCATGAAGTACGCGACAACTTTATATTCCAGCGCCGTGAGGCTAACTGCTTGACCTTGCCACAACACTTTAGAACTGCGTGTGTCTAGGCTTAGATCACCGATTTGAAGTATCGGAGCAGCACTGCCTGACGCTCGGCGTAGTTGAGCACGAATGCGGGCTATCAGCTCGACCATTTCGAATGGTTTAGTTAGGTAGTCATCAGCACCGGCGTTCAAGCCTTCTACACGTTGCGTAAGCGTGTCACGCGCACTTAAGATAATCACTGGCGTGTTAATGTTTTCGTCTCGAATGCCTTTTAATACGGTTAGGCCGTCCAGCTTAGGTAGACCTAAATCGAGAACAATAGCATCCCACTCTTCTGATGTTGCACGGTAGAGTGCGTCGATACCGTCTTGAGAAAGTTCTGGAACCCAGTCGGCTCCCTCAAGGGTTTCAAGAATTTGTTGGCCCAAGCGAGGTTCGTCTTCAACGACTAAAATTTTCATAATTGTTCTTCTTAATTCTTGTAATGACTGTTCGTTGTGCTTAATTGCTCGTCGTGATTAATGTAAAGTTGCGGCTCTGAATTATTCGCCGTGTTTAATTGCGTCTTTAAAGTTTCGGCCTTTAATCATGAGCATCTCTAACGTCTCGGCGTTGTATTCGACTTTGATGATGTTGTTTTGGTAATTGATTTTTAGTTCATACACCCAAATGTCGTCATCTTCTTCTAGCTCTACTTTAATGATTCTGCCATGAAGATCGTTTTCAACGGCCGCATACATTTCTGAGAAAGGGCGAATATAGCCTTCGCGTACAGCTTCGTAGACTTCGTCTTGATCTTCTTCAAATTCGATACGGGTTCCCGCTTTATGGACATCTTGTACAAGATCATGACCGTTATGATCTGAGTCAGCCCACGCACTAGCGGCGACACATAAGCCTAAGCTTAAAGAAAACATAGAAATCATAACTTTACTAAACATAGCGAATCCTAGAGAAGGTTGATAGCGTTCAGTATAAAAAAGTAATTCTGAACAGAAAGTGAACCTGATGAATAATGAGATTTAGGTTCTCAAAAAATGAGATGTTAACGTTGCTGAAGCTCGTCTTCGAATATCTTGTCTCTCATTTTCCAAAAACGCCCGACTTTACGTGCAATCACGAATTGAGGTGGGCGGAATCTATGTTGGTGAGCAACCACTTTCGTTGGTGAGGCTTCCTCAAAAGGGCGGTGTCTGTCGGCAAGGTGAGGGCGAACAAACTGATCTTTAAAGTTCTGCTTCTGTTTCTTGGTGGTTAATGACCAAAATTCATGCACTTGCGCTTGGTTTTCGCCACGGTAAGTGACTTTAAGTTGCGACTTACCTTTGTCGTCCTTGAGAACGTTAAGATCCATCTCTAAACACTCAAACACCAACGCATCTTTTAGGTTTAACGCTTCCTTAAGCTTTTTATCTGGGTCGACCAAGGTGGCATTACACTCATGACAAATGCGCGCGGCAATGTCGTTGTCAGCGCCGCATTCACCGCAGTATTTGGCTCGGAAGCGATAATTACAGTGTTCGCGTTCGCCCGTGTCTTCATCGGTAAAGTAGCCTTGGCATTTACGGCCAAAATGCTCGAGCAAGAAGCCATTGCTGTCTAGCTTGCCCCAGAAGTTATTGTTGAAGCCGCATGCTGGGCAGGGGATGGTGATGATTTCACTGTCTGAGTCGGGTTTAGGATCGCCCACTTCAGGTTGGTAAAGATCGTAACTGTTGCCAGCATAGTCGAGCACCAAACACTCTTTTTTACCCGGAGATAGGCGTAAGCCACGGCCAACGATTTGTTGATACAAACTGATGGATTCTGTCGGGCGCAAAATCGCGATTAAATCGACGTGTGGCGCATCAAAACCTGTGGTTAATACCGATACGTTAACCAAGAACTTGATTTTACGTTCTTTGAAGTCGCTGATAATTTGGTCACGTTCGAGAGTTGGTGTATCACCAATCACAATTGAAGCTTCACCTTCTGGCAATAAGCCGAGGATCTCTTGCGCGTGTCGAACGGTCGCAGCGAATACCATGATGCCTAGTTTATCTTGGGCTAGGTGAATAATCTGATCGACAATCTGTGGGGTCGCTCGTTTCGATTGCTCGATCACCATGTCGAGTTCTGCTTCTTTGTAGCGACCAGTGCTCGCGGGCTTTAATTGCGAAAAGTCATAGCTCAACACGGGTGCATCAATCATGCTTGCAGGAGTTAAGAAACCTTCATCGAGCAGGTAACGAATCGGCAGCTCAAAGATACAGTCGCGGAAGAAACGTGGCTCATCTGAACGCACTTGACCGCGAGTGTGGTATTGATAAATCCAACCCATCCCAAGACGATATGGGGTCGCTGTTAATCCAAGCACCTTGATGCCCGAATTATTCTCGCGCAAGTGGGTGATCACTTTTTGGTAGCTACTGGTCTTTTCATCTGGCACACGGTGGCATTCGTCGATAACCAACAGTGAAAATTGGTTAGAGAATGAATCGAGGTTGCGAACCACAGATTGAACCGAAGCAAACACCACTTGTTGGTCTGTCTCTTTTCGCCCTAAACCCGCAGAGAAAATTGAGCCTTTTAGCCCATAACCTTCATACTTTTCATGGTTTTGCTCGACCAACTCTTTAACGTGAGCGAGTACCAGAACTCGACCTTTCGCAAGCCTTGCTAGCTCTGCAATCACAAGGCTTTTTCCTGCACCTGTCGGAAGCACGAGCACTGCCGGAGTTTGGTGTTTTCTGAAGTAATGAATCACTGATTTTACAGAATCAGCTTGGTACGGGCGGAGTGTATACATATCGCGTCTTGTAAGAAGGAAAACAAATAGTGTGAAATAGCTCAACTAATTGAGCAAAGGTGACTATAATACCCGACTTAGATTAGTTGAGGTATTCATGCGTTTAGATAAATTTCTGTGCGATGCATTAGGCGTCACTCGAAGAGAAGCAACACACTTATTAAAATCCAAGGCAGTGACAGTAAATGATGTCATTCAAAAAAGCGGCTCACTCAAGGTAACTGAAGAGTGCGTTGTGGAATGGCAAGGCAATGAACTGAATGTTCACGGCCCACGTTACATCATGCTTTATAAGCCAGAAGGCTTTGTTTGTTCGCATGAAGATGGCGCAAATCGTATCGCGTTTGAATTACTTGATGAAATCAAAATGGACAAGCTGCACTTTGCTGGTCGTCTAGATATTGATACAACAGGTCTTGTGTTGATTACAGACGATGGTAAGTGGTCTCACCGTATCACTTCGCCAAAGCACAAGTGCGAGAAGACGTACCGTGTGTGGTTGGTTGAACCTGTTGAAGACGATTACGTTGAAAAATTCAAAGAGGGCATCCAGCTTAAGAGCGAAGATGGCCTAACACTTCCTGCACACCTAGAAGTTCGTGCAGAGCGTGAAGTGCTGCTAACGATTCACGAAGGCAAATACCACCAAGTTAAACGTATGTTTGCTGCTCTTGGTAACAAGGTAGAAGCACTACACCGTGAACGTATTGGCGAAATTGAGATGGACGAATCTTTAGAGTTAGGTGAATACCGTTACCTAACGCAAGAAGAAGTCGATTCAATCTGGAAGTAGTCCTTAGCTAGAAGTTGCTCTTAACAAGAAATTGTTCTTAACAAGAGACCACTTTTGCTGGAAATAGCCCTTTCGTTGTAAAGCCGACCATGGATAGCGTCGGCTGATGATGTTGACTGGTACTAGGAAAGTCTCAGCCAATCTTTGACTCGCGTACTCACGCTAGTCCCTAGCTCTATCAGTTGAACATTCGGAGAACCATGCAAACATCGACCTCACAGAGCCAAAGCTCCCAACTAGAAACACCTCAATTAGGCTTAGTGCTGTTTTTGATTCTAGGTGCGATTGGTGCACTTACTCCGCTAGCCATTGATATGTATCTGCCAGCGATGCCGACCATTGCTAAAGATCTTGGTGTGACGGCGGGTGAGGTACAAATCACACTAACAGCCTATACCGCAGGTTTCGCGCTGGGGCAGTTGCTGCATGGCCCGTTGGCGGATAGCTATGGTCGCAAGCCTGTACTGCTTATTGGTGTGTTCTTGTTTGCTATCGCTTCTATGGTGAGTGCGACAACTCATGGCATTGAAGCGCTGACTTACATCCGTACCGCTCAAGGTTTTGCTGGTGCTGCGGCGGCCGTTATCATCCAAGCGGTGGTAAGAGATATGTTCGATCGTGAAGATTTCGCAAGAACCATGTCTTTCGTTACTTTGGTGATGACAGTTGCGCCATTGGTTGCTCCGATGATTGGCGGTTACTTAGCGTTGTGGTTCGGTTGGCGTTCAATTTTCTGGGTTCTGGCTATTTTTGCGGTGATCGTGATTCTGGCGGTATCGATGAAGATCCCAGAAACGCTTCCTGCAGAAAACCGACAACCATTGCGCTTTAAAACAACGATTCGTAACTATGCTCGACTGTGTAAGAACCCAACGGCGATGGGCCTGATTTTCTCTGGTGCATTCTCATTTTCAGGGATGTTTGCGTTCTTAACGGCAGGTTCATTCGTTTACATCGATATCTATGGCGTTCGCCCTGATCTGTTTGGCTACCTGTTCGGCTTGAATATTGTTGCTATGATCTTGATGACGAGCATCAACGGTCGAATCGTTAAGAAAGTGGGCTCTCACGCTATGCTCAGAGTCGGTTTAACCATTCAACTGTTTGCGGGCTTAGGTCTGTTAGTCGGTTGGATGTTAGATATCGGTTTGTGGGGTATTGTGCCATTCGTGATGCTGTTTATCGGCACACTGTCTACCATTGGTAGTAACTCAATGGCACTGCTTTTAAGCGGATACCCGAATATGGCCGGCACAGCTTCTTCGCTTGCAGGCACATTAAGATTTGGTACTGGTTCTGTAGTGGGGGCAATTGTTGCTATGCTACCAAGTGACACTGCAGGGCCAATGGCTATGATGATGGCAGCATGTGCAATACTGTCAGCATTACTATATTGGACATTAGGAAAGAAGGCATAATGTCAAAATACTATATTGAAATTCAGAAGTTAGTGAACGATGCGCTGGGCGAGCTGTATGCTCTGCATAAGTCTGGTAAAGCGATCGACGCACCTATCGCGAACAACCTTTATCTTGTTCGTTGGGTAACAAAAGCGATTAAATCTCAAGCTTATGATCGCGTGATTGTGCCTGACTTAGTTCGCTGGCAGAAACAGGGTCGCTCAAAAGGCAACAACTCTGATTTAACTTTTACCTTTAAACGTATTTCTGCGTTTTACGGACGTTTTTTCCCTGAAGGCGAAGAGCCTAAAACGCTAAAAGACAGTGATGTTGAAGCGTTCATGGACAAAATGTACGAGATGGGTTGGAGCGTATCGAGTGAAGACGAGCTAACGACTGGCGGCAAGATTCAATTCTTCACCGATGGCGAGCACTCTTTTGCTTTATGCGGTAAACAGTGTGACGACTCTTTCGACGGGGAGTTGATGGTTAAGCCAATGAACTGGTTTGTTCGTGGCAACCATGCTGAGTTCATCCAAGCGGCGATGGAAGCGGGCTTCATGCTTCACAAAGTAACAGACTATAAGTCTGCGGTGAAGTATCACGGTGAATACATCGTTTACCCTGCTAACCAAGGCAACCAACTGGCTGAGATCCCAATTAGCGTTATCGGCTAATAGCGGATTCGAGATGAGAGATACGAAGAGCGGAATTATCCGCTCTTTTTTTGCCTCTCATAGCGCGTGTCGCTAATTTGCTGTTAAGTCTTTTCGCATCCCGTTACCCGAATCTCGCATCTGCTTTTAATCCTGTTCTTTAGCCTGCTTCTCAATTGCCTTCACCATGCCTTTAAAAATAAACAGGTGGGCTGGCATCATAGCAAACCAATACAGTAACCCTAGAAAGCCTTTAGGGTGCCACCACGCTGAAATATTCAGCTCGCGAGAGTCACCGTGGTCAGAGACGGTAATCTCGAGTCGCCCTAAACCGGGGCCTTTCATACCGAAAAGCAGGGATAAAAACTGATTCTCTTCACAGCGAATGACCTTCCATGAATCGATTTTGTCACCGACTTTTAGGTTGGGCCCTTCTGGCATTTGTCGAACCGGTACACCGCCACCGAAAAGAACATCCAACCATTCGCGTGTGCGCCATAAAGTGTTAGCAAAGAAGTAACCTTGCTTCGGGCTTCCGATTTGCTGAGCAACATGCCAAAGCGATTCCAATGAAGCGCTTGAGGTGATACTTGCGCCTGTTTTCTTCGGGTAATAGCCATACCCAGCTTGCCAGCGTTTGAATGCGGTTTTATCAAAGCCCCATACATTGCTTTTGACAAAGTTTCCTTCAGCGTGAATGGCTTGTTCAACCATATTTTCGAACGAGATAAGCTTCTGAGGGTACTTTTCTCTAATGATGGTCGAACTGGCGATGAAGTCGTGCTTTAAGCCTGCAAGTAGTGCTCTACCTATGTTAGACGGTACAGAAGTCACCACACCTAACCAATATGAAGCAATCTTTGGTGTCAGTAGCGATGTCGCCCATAGTTTGAGTGGACGATCGGCGGTTTTAGCAATATGAGCAAATTGGTTTCGGTAAGAGACAATATCCGGCCCGCCAACCTCAAAGGTTTGGCTTTCGCTAGGCGTGTCTTGTGCGAGTTTTAGTAAATAGTGGTTCAGGTTCTGCAAAGCAATCGGGTTGGCTTTAGAGTCAACCCATTTTGGCGCAATCATAATCGGCAAGTTGTACACGAAATCTCGCATGATCTCGAATGCCGCAGATCCTGGGCCAATGATCACGCCAGCTTGAAGTTCGGTAACGGGTACAGGCCCTTTACGAAGCAATTCGCCGGTTTTCTTTCTCGCTTGAAGGTGCTCTGAATCACCAGTCTGAGGCTGTAAAGAACTCAGGTAGATGACGTGTTGATTCTTTGGCCCAAGAGCAGAAACAAAGTTACGGGCTAAGTTCAGCTCATAATCGATAAAGTCGTGGCCTTCCGCCATGCCATGGACGAGAAAGAAGATAAGATCAAAGTCGGGGACTAAGGCTTGTGTCGCAGCTTGATCGGCCAGATCAAGATACTCAAGCGATAAGCTTTCGTGAGGCTCGGTCCGTGCCTTTAAATAGTCGATATGCCTTGCTGCTGCCGTGACTTGATAGCCTTGCTCAAGCAGGAGAGGGAGGAGTTGCGAACCAACATATCCAGAAGCGCCTAAAACCAGTACTTTCTTCATTGTTACTCCATTTATATCTGTGGTTAAAAACCGAACATTGATATAATAGCGCGATATTTATCTTTATTCATCAATACGTTCCGTTTAGGTGTCTCTCTATGTTGCTCTCTTCAATTATTCATCACACACGAGGTGATTTTGTTCGCAGGCTTATTGCGATTGCACTGCCCATCACCTTGCAGAGCATTATGTTTTCAAGCCGAGGCTTGGTGGATGTATTGATGTTGGGCCAACTTGGCGAAGCAGACATCGCAGCTGTGGGGGTGGCGAGCCGAGCGATGTTCGTGACGACCATTATGCTGGTGGGTGTTACCACGGGCGGTGCTCTTCTTACTGCTCAATATTGGGGCGCGGGTAACAGACAAGGTGTGAGAGAAAGCACTGCGCTGACGTGGCTGGTGTCGACACTGTTTGCTTTACTGACTATCGCGTTTTTCGTTTCATTTCCTGCACAAATCATGGGCGTGACGACCGACTCTCAAGAGGTCATCAACTTAGGCGTTGAATACATCGTAATTACGTCATTTAGCATGCTAGCGGTATCGTGTGTCAGCAGTATGGCTGTGGGTTTGAGAGCGATGCACAAACCCGGGCTAAGTACATTTTTCAGCGGTATCGGCATCCTGTCTAACGTGTTCTTAAACTGGGTGCTGATCTTCGGTAACTTAGGTTTTCCTGCGCTTGGAATCAAAGGTGCGGCGATTGCGACGGTACTGAGTGGCGCGATTGAAGTCGCGACTTTGTTTGGTTATCTCTATTTCTCTAAGCATTTATTAGCATTTAAGTTTTGCGATATTAAAGCGGCAGCTTCGATTGATAAGGTGGTTCGCTTCTTGAAGCTGTCTCTGCCGACCACGTTTAACTTCTTAGCATGGGCGGGTGGTTTGTTTGCTTACCACGTGATCATGGGGCAATCGGGCGTTCAAGGTCTGGCTGCGCTTTCAGTCATGACGCCGGTTGAATCTATCTCATTGAGTTTATTGATTGGCCTTTCGAATGCGGCAGCTGTTTTGGTGGGTAATCAACTTGGTGCGAAAAACAATGAAGCGGTTTACTATCAAGCGCTTGGCTTAACAATTTTGTGTTTCTTAACTAGTATTGTTGTAGCCGTTTTTCTCTATTTCGTTCAAACGCCAATACTTAATGCCTTTAGCGCACTGACGGAAGAAACCAGAGCCCTCTCAGAGAAGTTCATTCTGATCCTCTGTGTGGGTATTGTCATTCGCTCGGTGCCATTGACTGTGATCGTTGGGGTGTTGAGAGCGGGTGGTGATGTGAAGTTCTGCCTCTATCAAGATTTGATTGCTCAGTGGGTGATCGGTATCCCATTGGCAGCCATCGCGGCTATCTATTTTAAGTTTCCACCTGAGTGGGTATATCTGCTTTTCCTAACGGAAGAAGTCCTCAAGTGGGGCGGATCGCTCTATCGCATGAAAACAAGAAAATGGATTAAAAACTTGATAGGAAGTTGAAGTAGGGCGCACCAATCGCATCACTTTATCGTTGGCGTGTGATCTATCTTTCAAAATACTTCCTCCTAACAGGGAATTAGTGTAGATTCTCCTTCCAAATTCTAACTAATGCGAGCTGTTTAATGTTAAAGCTGTCAGACCTATGTAAAGGCTATGTCGATGGGGGGGAGTTTCACCCTGTTTTGCAAGGTGCTGAATTAACATTAAACCAAGGTGACCAGCTGGCATTAATGGGAGAAAGCGGTTCAGGTAAAAGTACTTTACTGAATCTTATCGCGGGCTTAGACCTAGCGGACTCAGGTGAAATCGCTTTTCCTCACTTCAATATGCACGACTCAACCGAGCGTGACCGCACCGCTTATCGCAGAAACAACATTGGCCATATTTTTCAGCAATTCAACTTACTGCCAACGTTAAATATTGCCGATAACATCCGTTTTTGCCGCCAGTTAAAAGGCTTACCTGAAGACAAAGGTCTCTGGAGACAGATTCTCTCTGCTTTAGATCTTATGCCTTTACTTGGCCGTTACCCTGAAGAAGCGTCTGGTGGCCAACAACAACGTGCGGCCATTGCGCGTGCGCTGTATATGGAACCAAAAATATTGCTGGCCGATGAGCCGACCGGTAGTTTAGATGAGCGTAATGCAGAAGCGGTAATGCGTTTGCTGACCTCTTTGGCTCGTCAATTAGAATGTACGTTGCTGTTGGTAACACACAGTGAAAAAGTAGCTCTGCATATGGATGGTAGGATCCGTCTGCAAGGAGGGCAACTGCATGTTATGGCCCGTAGTTAAGGCACTACTCGGTCACTATCGACGTTACCCACTGCAGATTATTTTGGTATGGCTTGGTTTAACCCTCGGCGTATCACTTTTGGTTGGTGTTACTGCTATCAACCAACACGCCAAGCAAAGCTATGCGCATGGCGAAAAACTCTTTTCGAATCCACTTCCTTACCGTATTCGACCAAAACACAACGCCAATAAAATCCCGCAAGGCTTTTATATCCAACTTCGCCGTGAAGGTTTTCAACAGTGTTCTCCTCTTGATCACCATCGTATCACTGATGAAAATGGCGCAAACTTCATGGTTGTCGGTATAGATCCTGTTTCTATGCTTCAGCTACAACCTGGTATAGCGTTAAAAGATCTCACCGCTTTGAACCTCATGAAGCCACCATATCCAATCCTTGTCAGTGATGATCTTGCTGAACACATGGAATGGCACAACGGTGATTACATCCCTTTGATGGATGGTTCTGAACTTGGTCCTGTGGTTGTTGATCAAAATAATATGATTAATGGTACAAGGTTGATTGCGGATATCTCCTTGCTCCGAATGCTTAAACGCAGTGCTGGGCTTTCAGTGATTGCTTGTTCAGACATGCCCACTGAGAAGTTTGAACGTCTTAAAAATATGTTACCTAATGGTTTGACGATCTCTCGTAGCTCTAAGGCAGAGCTTGAGTCGCTGACCAGTGCGTTCCACTTAAACCTAAAAGCGATGGGTATGCTGTCGTTTGTGGTTGGTTTATTTATTTTCTATCAAGCGATGTCGTTGTCATTTATTCAGCGCCAACCGTTAGTCGGAATCTTAAGACAAACAGGTGTATCGGGCTGGCAATTGGCTAAAGCGCTTTGCTTAGAATTGTTGATATTGGTCGTACTGAGCTGGATCTGCGGTAATTTATTCGGTGTCATGTTAGCCAACCAATTGTTACCAGCGGTATCTTCAAGCTTAGGCGACTTATACGACGCCAACGTTGGCTTAACGATCGACTGGAATTGGCGATGGAGCGGCTACAGCTTATTGATGGCGTTACTTGGTGCGTTTTTAGCGTGCGCTTGGCCATTGGTGCGCTTGCTTAGATCACAACCGATTCGTTTGACCTCTCGCTTATCTTTGATGCGCTTTGCGGGTACGGAGTTTACTTGGCAAGCATTGATTGGCTGTGGTTTCTTGGTTGCCGCTGTCGCCGTGTATCAAGCCCCTCAGACTCAAGAGACGGGTTTTGCGATTATCGCGCTAATGCTGATCAGTGTGGCGCTATTTACCCCGTTTTTGATGTGGAAGTTATTTAACAGCCTCTCTTATTCTTTGCGTTGGGTTCGCGCTCGCTGGTTCTTTGCTGATGCTGCTTCCAGTATGAGTTACCGTGGCGTGGCGACGATGGCGTTTATGTTGGCCTTAACAGCCAATATTGGTGTAGAAACCATGGTCGGTAGCTTTAGAGATACCACTGATAAATGGCTAACACAGCGTTTGGCTGCCGATCTGTATATCTACCCAACCAACAATGCCGCTGCTCGTATGAGTAATTGGTTATCCGACCAACCTGAAGTGGATTCGGTTTGGTGGCGTTGGGAGAAAGATGTGGCGTCTCCAGTTGGTAGCATTCAGGTGATCAGTACGGGTCCTTCTGAAGGTGAGCTAGAAGCGCTGACGATCAAATTAGGTATTCCGAATTACTGGTATCACTTACATCACTCTAAAGGTGTGTTGATCAGTGAATCGATGTCTCTCAAGCTGGGGATTCGCCCTGGCGACTACATTGACCTCTATGACAGTCTCGGCTCTGGTTGGCAGGTTGTCGGTGTTTATTACGATTATGGTAACCCTTACCATCAAGTCATGATGTCGCATCGAAACTGGCTGTATGGGTTTGCAGGGCGGGGTAATGTCGGCCTTGGGGTCATACTCAAAGACGATGTGAATTCATTAGGGCTTCGCAGCCGATTAGAAAGCGTATTCAGGCTTGGCTCCGAGCGCGTTTTCGATAACAACAATATTCACAGTCAAGCAATGCGGGTGTTCGATAGGACGTTCGCGATTGCAGATACATTAGGTAACATCACCTTGGTTATCGCCGTCTTCGGTATTTTCTTTGCGACGGTTGCGGGAGAAGTGTCTCGCCAAAGGCATATTTCCTTGCAGCGCTGTTTGGGTGTCTCGGCGAAAGAGCTGATCCTGACAGGTAGTTTGCAGTTGTTTGTGTTTGGGCTTATTTCCTCCTTAATTGCGATTCCGCTCGGATTGGCGTTAGCGAGCCTAATTGTTGATATCGTGATAAAGCAGTCTTTTGGGTGGTCACTCGAGTTACAAGTGATTCCTTGGGACTATTTGCAGACATTTGCATGGGCCATGGCAGCATTGATGCTAGCTGGTGCTTTACCAGTGATGAGAATGATTCGGAACACTCCGATGAAGTCACTGAGGGATGCGCTTTAGTATGTTTTTACGGAATACTTCAACTAAGTTAAGACAACGAATTCTGTCTTCTCTGCTATTAATCAGTTTCTTCGGCATCTTTTTAAGTGTTTGGGGTTATTACTCCTATTTCATCGATCCTGGTGAAAAGGGCGTGAATGAAGTTAACTCAATATTGGTTAATGAACACTTCAATGTGTTCGAACCTGTTTTGCCAGACCGTAATGTTTCGCTACCACAAGATTTTAAGTTCCACCCAGAGTTTCAGCACGAGTGGTGGCATTACTTTGCATCTTTGAAAGGTGATGATGGTAAAGACTATTCGGTCCAGTGGAGCTTTTTCCGTATCGCAACGGACGAACGTGAAACACCAGGGTGGCAAAGCCCTCAAGTCTATATCTCAAATGTAGTGGTCTCTTCTAAGTCCAAAGTATGGAAAGAACAGCGCATGGCTCGTGGCGGCATTGGCCAAGCGGGAATGACTAATCGTCCATTCAGGCTTTGGATTGATAACTGGAACTGGCGTGCACTCGGCAACACCCCATTCCCAGGACGCCTTCAAGTGCAAACAGACACGTTTGGACTTGAACTCGACACCATTGCAAAAGGGCCCTATGTGCTCAACGGCGATAACGGTTATCAGAAAAAGCACGACTTATTACCTGTCGCGTCTTATAACTTCAGCGCTCCATTTTTATCGTTGAGTGGTGTGTTGAACCTAGACGGCGTTACCAAGGAAGTGGAAGGAACTGCGTGGGTACATAAAGAGTGGGGCAGTGGCTTACTTGGAGTGGGCCAACAAGGTTGGGATTGGTTTGTATTTAACCTCGATGACGGCACAGCGCTGAGCATTAACCGCTATCGTCATAACCAACAGTTGCCTTACATATTCGGGACATTAGCAACGCGCTCAGGCAAAGTTTACCAATTAACGGAATCCGACATTTCCATTCAACCATTGCAAAATACAACGTTGATGAATGGAAGACGGATGCCTTTGCAGTGGATCATTAACGTCCCTAAGCATGATATCAACCTCACAACGCGTATTATACGCAGGGATATGTGGCTTCCATTTGTCATACCATATTGGGAAGGGCCGATTAAGGCGAGCGGGAGTCATGAAGCGACAGGCTTTATGCAGTTAACTGGCTACTAAAAAACACCTAAGGCTATAATTTGATAGCCTTTTTTTATGCCTGCGCCTTTTAGCGTCCCCCAATGAATTGTGCATACAGGTTCGATGATCTCATCTATACTTAATTCATGGTGCATAACAACATTATGGAATATACGACGTATTGTTTAGTATTTGTAGGAAAAACCGAAGTTAAACATCCGAAGAAGTGATTATCTATCAATTAAACTTGGATATAAACTCGTGGTTATTCTTTGTTATTCGTTTATTTAAATAATAAATATAAGGGCGAAATCATGACCGACGTCATCCGTGACTTCTTTAAAATGGAATCTGCTGGCGGCATCATACTAGTCATCGCTGCGGCGATCGCAATGTTTGTAGCAAACTCACCACTGAACGAAATGTACCAAGGTGTACTTCACAGTTACGTTCTTGGTATGTCTGTGTCTCACTGGATTAACGATGGCTTAATGGCTGTCTTCTTCCTTCTAATCGGCTTAGAAGTTAAGCGCGAACTTTTAGAAGGCGCATTAAAGTCTAAAGAGACAGCAATCTTCCCAGCTATCGCAGCTGTGGGTGGTATGCTAGCTCCTGCACTTATTTACGTGCTATTTAATTCAAGTAACCCTGAAGCGCTTCAAGGTTGGGCTATCCCAGCAGCGACTGATATCGCATTCGCATTGGGTATTATGGCTCTTCTTGGTAACCGTGTACCGGTAAGCTTGAAGGTATTCCTACTAGCATTGGCAATTATCGATGACCTAGGTGTTGTTGTTATCATTGCACTGTTCTACTCAGGCGACCTATCAACACTTGCACTTACAGTTGGCTTCATCGCGACTGGTGTGTTGTTCATGCTAAACAACAAGCATGTGACTAAGCTGAGTGTTTATCTTATTGTTGGTGCAATTCTGTGGTTCGCAGTATTGAAGTCTGGTGTTCACGCAACATTGGCAGGTGTAGTAATTGGTTTTGCTATCCCACTGAAAGGCAATAAAGGGGAGCGTTCTCCGCTGAAACACTTAGAGCATGCTCTGCACCCATACGTCGCTTTTGCAATTTTGCCAATCTTCGCATTTGCAAACGCAGGTATCTCACTAGAAGGCATCTCAATTTCAAACCTTACAGGTATGCTACCGCTTGGTATTGCTATGGGTCTATTGATTGGTAAGCCACTGGGTATCTTCCTATTCAGCTGGGGTGCTGTGAAAACCGGCGTAGCTAAGCTTCCTGAAGGTGTGAACTTCATGAACATCTTCGCGGTATCTGTGTTGTGTGGTATTGGCTTTACGATGTCTATTTTTATCTCGTCACTGGCATTTGGTCCAACGAACGCAGATTTTGATACGCTTGCTCGATTAGGTATCCTTATGGGCTCAACGACTGCAGCTATCTTAGGTTACTTCCTGCTAAGTATTTCTCTACCGAAAACTAAGCATCAAGAAGTAAAACTATAATCGGTAGTCGGCTCGCTTAATAGGGAGCCTACTCACTGAGTAACAAGTCAACTTCTGAGTAGCAAGAAGAGTCACAGAGTCTCCCTCGACTTATGTGACGACAAAGAACAAAAAAGCCGTGATGGGCAACCCTATCACGGCTTTATTGATCTTATAACTAAGCTGCTGTTGTTCGACACTCGCTCTATGTCACATCTAGATCCACAGTGACAATGTCACGCTATTTTTCAAGCGTGGTAAATATGGTCCATTCCTCTACGATTTGTTCACTTAACCCTACCACCGTCGCTGTTACCTTACGGTTCAATGCGTGTGAAGTAGGGTCGTCGCCATCGCTTTCTAGGCGCTCTTCACCATAGCCGATAATTCGCACTCGCTCTGGTTCGATACCATTCGACAGTAACTCGTCTTGAACATTGTTTGCTCGTTTTTTTGATAGGTCTAAGTTGTACTCGTTAGAACCCACTTTACTCGCATAGCCTTGTATTTCAATCGAGGCACTTTTGTAGGTTTCAAGAAACTCTGCCATCGTGCTGATCTGGTCTGAGAAGATCGGGCTCACTTCAAATGAGTCATGAGCAAAGAGTATTTTTAGTTGTCTGACTTCTTCCGCAAGAATCGTTTCTCCACAACCATCATTGTCGACTTGTGATGTCTCAGGCGTACCTGGACAGATATCACGAGCGTTCACCACACCATCTCTATCATCGTCTTGCAGGTCTGCAATCTGTTCTGCTTCAGGTGTCTCGATATAAGCCTCTTCCTGCTGGTTTGAACAGGCAAATAAAGTCATCGTTAACACGGGAAGTAATAAGTAAGGTATTTTCATCATTAATACTCCACTGCCGTTGTCCACTCGTCTGGAATGTCGACCAGTAGAGCGTTCAATAGAGAGCCTGTCGCGTTCATTACACGGTATTTAGCGTACTGTTCAGAGTAATGCGCATCTAAGTAATCTTTGCGGGCTTCAAACAATTCGTTTTCAGTGTTAAGCAGATCCAGTAGCGTACGTTTACCGATTCGATATTGTTTCTCATAAGCGATAACGGTTTCTGACGCCGAATCCACGTGATCAGACAAGAAGTTCTTTTGTTGCAACGTCAGATCCAATGCACTCCAAGAGAGGCGAAGGCCTTCTTCAACTTGTCGATAAGCACGATCTCTTAGATCTTTTGCTTTATTGAGTTGGTAAGCTGCAGCTTCTGAATTAGCACTATCGGTACCACCGTTGTAGAGGTTATATCGCATGCGTAGCATCGCGAGGGTCTCTTGACTTGAGCCTTCATCGCCACCTGCATCATCACGCCACGACTGAGAAGCCTCGATGGAGAAGGTAGGGTAGTTCACGCCCTTTGATTGTTTGTATTGGAAGTGGGCTGAATCGACATCTGCGTTTGCAACTTTGATCACTGGGTGTTGGTCTAATGCATCAACAATGGCGTCAGTTAACGACAAAGGAATTTTAGAAATATCGGCTCTTGGGTAAATTAAGCCTAGGGGTTCTTGACCCACCACTCGTCTAAACTGGGTGTGGGTATCGATCAAATTATTCTGTGCGGCCAACAAATTACCATGAGCCTTCGCAATCCTAGCTTCTACCTGCGATACATCAGCTGTCGAACCTATGCCTGAATTCGCTCGTTTCTTTATGTCTTTATAGATTTTCTTGTGTATTGAAAGATTACTTTCTGACAGTGCCAGCACTTCAGTGGCTTTCACTGCATCTAGATAGATTTGTGTTACCTCCAGCGCTTTGTCTTCGGCATCCGCGATCAATTGCAAACGTACCGACTCTGCTTCTGCGGCGGTACGATCAATGTCGTTCAGCGTCGCGGAACCATCCCACAGCAATTGAGTGAGGGAAATCGTCGCTTCCTTTCGTGTTAGATCCGTATCGGGGCCGTTATTTGGTGCAGGGTTTATGCCTTCGTAACCAATACCAGCATCAAGGTCGATACTCGGCCTATAAGCACCACCTGCGGCATCGTTTCGTTTTTGTACACTCACAAACTCATTAAAAATACTTTTTATCTCAGGATTCGTCGCCAAGGTAATGGCAACAGCCTGTTCTAAAGTCTGAGCAGAGAGTGGGGTTGCAATAGCTAAGCAACAGATGATGGGTAATTTAAACAGTCTCAAAGTAGGTCTCCTTCTACTTTTAAAAGCTCCCGCCTCCTCCCAACTAGCGTTTAACTACTTAATTGAGAAGGGTATTAAACGAAGCTTAGGACATCTGCTAGAAATTGCTAAGTTTGTTGGTTTTTTTTCGAATGTAAGTCTCTATCCTTATTGATTAATTTACCAATAGTAGCAAGTGGCAAGCTTCGAATGGATGCACCGTAAATAGAGGAAACGTAGTATTAGGTTTGGACTCAGATAGGTAAACGTTGGCTAGTAGGTTGTTTGAAATACGAGTTCCAGTGATAACAATGTGCCAAGCATGGTAGTTCGACTCTTAGGAAGAAATGACAGCATATAAAGAGGCGGTCGCGCTGTTCAGGTTGTAGTTAGTAGCTGTGAAGAGGGGTAAGTAAGGCTCACTCTCGTCCCAAATAACAAACAAAAAAAAAGCCCAAACCAACGTGGTTTGGGCGGATACAAGTATAGGAGTTAATAAGGAAAATGCAGTAATTAAGAAAGCAGTGAGAAGAACAAGTTTGACGGCCTGTTAAACTTCTAAATACGCTGTTTTCTATATAATTTATGACCCACCATTTCCATTTCAGTTCCAAGAAAATTCATTATTTTTTTCTTTTTTTGTAAACACACAGCGATTCAATCGGTTAGTGCTGAGTTTTATTAACTGGTACGACCAATTTGTGAAAATGTGATGTTGCTTGCTTGTTAAATAAATGTACTAAGCGTATATTTCAAACAGTTGTTTAATACGAGTGATTGAAATGGCACCAAGAAGTACAACCAAAGACAAAATCTTAGATGTGGCTGAAGGCTTATTTGCTGAGCACGGTTTTAATGACACCTCTTTACGCACGATTACGAGTAAAGCGAATGTCAACTTAGCTTCAGTGAACTATCACTTTGGCGATAAGAAGACTCTGGTTCGTGCGGTACTCAATCGTTACTTAGAAGCATTTATGCCAGCACTGCAAGATGCATTAGTGAACTTAAACTTGAACGAAACGTATTCTATGAGTGACGTGTTTGAGTCTCTGAGACAGCCACTAAGAGCACTTAATGATGTTAGGCCAAATGGTACAAGCCGGTTCATGTTACTTATCGGCAGAGGCTATACAGATGTGCAAGGACACTTGCGTTGGTTCATTACTACCCGTTATAGCGAAGTACTTTCTTTGTTTACAACGTCAGTAATGAAGGCGAATCCGAACCTCACTCAAGAACAGTTATTTTGGCGATTACACTTCACCCTAGGGACTTGTGTATTCACCATGGCATCAAGTCAGGCTCTGGTAGAAATTGCAGAGAATGACTATGACAGAAAGATAGATGCTAAGGCAGTGGTCGATATTCTTATTCCATATTTAGCCGCTGGCATGTCAGCAGAAGAATAAAACAATAAAAAGCGAAACATTCACAACCAATATAGTGAACAAAAGGATCTGAACTATGAGCTCTCTAAGACAAAAATGGGTAAGTGACCCAGCTTTTAAACTCTTTAAAAAAGTACTACCACCACTATCTAGCACCGAGAAAGAAGCGATGGAAGCGGGTAGCGTGTGGTGGGACGGAGAGCTGTTTTCTGGTAAACCAGATTTCACTAAGCTGCATCAATACCCAAAACCTCAGCTGACAGCAGAAGAGCAATCGTTCATGGATAATGAGCTTGAAACCTTGCTCGCTATGCTTGATGACCACCAAATTGTAAAAGAAGATCGAGACCTTCCTGAAGAGGTGTGGAACTTCTTACGCAAAGAGCGTTTCTTTTCGCTAATTATTGCGAAAGAGTATGGCGGTCGTGAATTCTCAGCACACGCTAACTCAACTATCGTAACTAAGATTGCGACTCGCAGTATCAGTACTGCGGTTTCAGTAATGGTTCCAAACTCTCTTGGTCCTGGTGAGCTGCTGTCTCACTACGGCACTCAAGACCAAAAAGACTACTGGCTACCTCGTCTTGCTGACGGTACAGATATCCCATGTTTCGCACTAACAGGCCCAGAAGCGGGTTCTGATGCGGGTGGTATCCCTGATGTCGGTACTGTGTGCATGGGCATGCACGAAGGTAAAGAGACGCTAGGTATCAAGCTTAACTGGAACAAACGCTACATTACACTAGCACCAGTGGCGACGGTACTTGGTCTGGCTTTCAAACTGCACGATCCAGAAAAGCTACTGGGTGACAAAGAAGACATTGGCATCACTTGTGCGCTAATCCCGGCTGACCACGAAGGTGTTGTGATTGGTGAGCGTCATGACCCACTTGGTCTTGCGTTTATGAATGGTCCAACACGCGGTCACGATGTATTTATTCCTATGGAATGGTTAATCGGTGGTGCCGATTACGCAGGTAAAGGCTGGCGTATGCTGGTGGAATGTCTGTCTGCAGGTCGTGGTATCTCATTACCAGCACTTGGTACGGCTATGGGCCACCTAACAGCGAAAACCACTGGTGCGTACGCTTACGTTCGTAAGCAGTTCGGCATGTCGATTGGTAAATTTGAAGGTGTTGCAGAGAGTTTAGGTCGTATTGGTGGCTTAACGTATCTACTAGAAGCGACTCGTACACTAACAACTACTTCACTCGATATGAAAGAGAAGCCGGGTATCGTTACGGCTATCGCGAAATATCACATGACAGAAATGGCGCGTACTATCCTGAATGATTCAATGGATATCCACTCTGGTCGTGCAATTCAAGATGGTCCAATGAACTACTTAGCTGCGCCTTACCTAGGTATTCCAGTTGCTATCACAGTAGAAGGTGCGAACATCTTAACTCGCAACCTGATGATCTTCGGTCAAGGTGCGACACGTTGTCACCCATACGTGCTAAGCGAAATGGAAGCGGCAGCAAACCCAGATGAGAAGCAAGGTGCGAAGGATTTCGATAACTTGTTGTTCAAGCATATCTCTCACGCAACTAAGAACACGTTTGGTGCGTTCGGTGCGGCATTGACAGGCTCTAAGTTCATTAAAGCGGATATGAGCGGTCCAACGAAGCCTTACTACCAAGACTTAACTCGCTTGAGCCGTGCGCTTGCAGTGAGTGCGGATTTCGCAATGCTTACACTAGGTGGCGAACTGAAACGTAAAGAGCTTATCTCTGCACGTCTAGGTGATGGTCTAAGTTACCTATACATGGCGTCTGCAGCGCTTAAGAAGTATGAAGATGAAGGTCGTCAACAAGCTGACCTAGACTACGTACACTACGCGGTTCAACACTGTTTCCATAACGCGGCTAAATCGCTACAAGAAGCGTACAGAAACTTCCCGAACAAGATGGTAGGTAAAGTACTTAAAGGTCTAGTTTTCCCTGTCGGTAACCACTTTGAAAAACCAAGTGATAATCTAACGGTACAACTGGCAGAAAGCTTGATGACTCCGGGTGCACACCGTGAACGTCTAACTCACCTTTGCTACATAGGCAAAGAAGAAGAGGATAGTGTTGGCCTAATGGAGAATGCGTTCAATGCGATGTACAGCATCAAGCCTCTCGAACGTAAGATCTTCAAAGCAGTGAAAGAGGGCAAAGTGGCTCGTAAAGGTCTATTGCAAGATAAACTTGCTCAAGCACTGGCGGCAGATGTTCTTACTCAAGACGAAGTTGACCAAATCATTGCAGCAGACAAACTTCGCTACGCAGCGATTCAAGTTGACCACTTCAGTCATGATTACAGTGAAACTTTGACGCGAAAAGAGTTAAAACCTAAGCTAAATAGCGTTGCTTAGATAAAGAAATGACAAAAGGCACCTTATTAGGTGCCTTTTTTTGTTTTTGTCGTAGAAGTTGCAATAGACGCGTTAACAAATGGTGACTTAGTCAGCAAATATACACTGAGTGCTCCAACCACTTGCATTTTCACCACATTTTTACAGAAATTAGATGCCATTTGCGTACGAAACTTTTATCCTTAACCTGATTTTTTAAGGAAGTTGAATATGATCATCAAACCTCGAATTCGCGGATTCATCTGTACTACAACACATCCAGTCGGTTGTGAAGCTAATGTAAAAGAACAAATTGCTTACACAAAAGCTCAAGGCCCAATCGCAAACGCACCTAAACGTGTACTAGTTGTTGGCTCTTCAAGTGGCTACGGCTTGTCTTCACGTATTGCGGCTGCATTTGGTGGCGGCGCTTCAACTATCGGTGTTTTCTTCGAGAAAGCCGGTACTGAGAAAAAGCCGGGCACAGCTGGTTTCTACAACTCAGCAGCGTTCGACAAGCTAGCTAAAGAAGAAGGCCTGTATTCAAAAAGCCTGAACGGCGATGCTTTCTCTAACGAAGCGAAACAGAAAACAATTGACCTGATCAAAGAAGATCTAGGCCAAATCGATATGGTTGTATACTCACTGGCGTCTCCAGTGCGTAAAATGCCAGAGACTGGCGAAGTAATTCGTTCATCTCTAAAGCCTATCGGTGAAACGTACACGTCAACTGCGGTTGATACGAACAAACACACAATCATCGAAGCAAGCGTAGAGCCTGCAACTGAAGAAGAGATCAAAGACACTGTTACTGTAATGGGCGGTGAAGATTGGGAACTTTGGATCAATGCTCTTTCTGAAGCTGGTGTTCTAGCGGACGGTTGTAAGACGGTTGCTTACAGCTACATCGGTACTGAACTAACGTGGCCAATCTACTGGGATGGCGCACTAGGTAAAGCTAAGATGGATCTAGACCGTGCAGCGACAGCGCTGAACGAGAAGCTAGGCCAAACTGGCGGTACTGCAAACGTTGCTGTTCTTAAGTCTGTAGTGACTCAAGCAAGTTCTGCAATCCCTGTAATGCCTCTTTACATCGCTATGGTGTTCAAGAAGATGCGTGAAGAAGGTATTCACGAAGGTTGTATGGAACAGATCTTCCGTATGTTCAGCCAACGTCTATACAAAGAAGACGGCAGCGCGCCAGTAGTGGATGAAGTGAACCGTCTACGTCTAGATGACCTTGAGCTTCGCGAAGACATTCAAGATCACTGTCGTAACCTATGGCCTCAAATCACAACTGAGAACCTAAAAGAACTGACTGACTACGTAGAGTACAAAGAAGAGTTCTTGAAGCTATTTGGTTTCGGTGTTGAAGGTGTTGATTACGAAGCTGACGTTAACCCAGCTGTTGAATTTGATGTAGCTGACATCTAATTCAAGTTATCGAATCTAAACGAAATAGGCGCTCATTGAGCGCCTATTTTTTTGTCTGCTATTTGGTTCAAGAGATTAAGAGCAGATATGGGATTCGAGTGGCGGGATGCGAAGAGATTTAAGAGCGGATACGGCTACCGCGATTCGAAGGGGGACAAGAGTAGAAATAAGGGATGAAGAGAGTTAAGAGCAGGAGTGGGGAAGAAGGCTTGAACCGCTTAAAACAGGTTATAAAAAATGCACTAACCCAAAGTGAATTAGTGCATTCGAAATATCTAAGCTTGGCTGCTTTTAATGCAGCAGATGCTAGCTAATTATGATGATGAAAGTACCTGCTAAGGTCATCAATATATTGGCTATCGCATAAGTACCCGCATAACCCAGAGCCGGAATCGTTGAGCGAGCGTGGTCATTTACGATGTCCATCGCTGGAGCGCAAGTTCGCGCGCCAATGATTGCACCGAACAACAAAGCTCGGTTCATCTTCAATACGTAAGCGCCAACCAAGTAAGCGAAGAATACTGGCAGCACACTCACTACTAGGGCAATACCTATTACCTGTGGGCCAACTTGGGTTAAGTGCTCAAATATCTTACCACCGGCGCTCAAGCCGATACCGACCATAAAGAACATCAAACCGAGGTCTTTGACCATGTTCAGAGCACCTTGAGGCACATAACCGAAAGTAGGGTGGTTCGCTCGTAGGAAACCAAGCATGATGCCCGATAGAAGCAGGCCAACCGCGTTACCTAGCCCAAACGATACCTGACCGAATGTCATGGTGATCAAACCAAACAAAATACCCAAAATGAAGAAGCTACAGAAGGCCATCAAATCCGCCATTTGGCTGTGGATTGAGATGAAACCAATTTTCTCAGCTAGGCCGTGCACTCGACTCTTTTCACCACTCACCTGTAGGACGTCACCTTTAGAAAGCACGATGTTTAAGTCCATCGGCATTTCAATCTGAGCACGTACTACGCGGTTAAGGAAACAGCCGTATTCAGACAGGTTTAAGTCTGATAGGCGCTTACCTGCGATACTGTCACTCTTAACGACGATCTCTTCTTCCACGATACGCAGATCGAGAAGGTTACGGTCGAAAACTTCTTTACCGTTACGGAAGCTTGGGTCTAGACGAGCGTGGCTATCTGGGAAACCAACCAATGCGATCTCATCGCCTTCTTGCAGAATTGCATCACCATCTGGATGGGCAAGAATACCATTACGTCGAATACGCTCGATGTAACAGCCTGTTTGGCGATAGATGCCCAGTTCACGCAGATTCTTACCGTCAGTCCAAGAGATGAGCTCTGGTCCCACTCGATAAGCACGAATAATGGGCAAGTAAACCTTACGCTGACCTGAAGCGCCTAACCCACGTTCTTGGGCGATTTGCTCTGCCGAGTCGTGTAGGTTCACTTTTTGAAGTTTTGGAATCAAGCGAGCAAACATAATCATACTGATTAAGCCAACCAAGTAAGCCATCGCGTAACCGACTGAAAGGTTTTCGATAATCAGGCTCAAGTCCATGTTTCTTGGTAATTCTGCAAGCCCAGAATTCAGAGCATCTTGAGCACCTACCAATATCGGCGTTGCTGTTAAGGCACCTGCCATCATGCCTGCAGATAAACCAAAGCCTAGGCCAAGGTAATGACTACTGAAATAGGTTAGGGCAATTGCGGTAGAAAGTACCACAAGGCTCAGAATGAGGTAGTGCTTACCGTCTCTGAAGAAGATACCGAAGAAGTTTGGTCCAGCTTCAATGCCAACACAGTAGATGAACAGCATGAAACCAATGGTGAGCGCATCTGCGTTAAAAGAAAAGCCAAGATGTCCCATGATAAGGGAAGTAATCAAAACACCGATTGAATTACCAAGTTGGAGGCTACCGAAACGAATTTTACCAATGGCTAATCCAATCGATAAAACAACAAAGATGAGGAGAATGGGGTTTTGTTCTAACAGAAAAACAACGTCGATATTCACGGTGGTCGCTCAATAATTGGCGTGGAACACAGGGTAAGTTTGAGAGGTGAATTGTATCTAAATATAAATAAATTATAAGCAATATTTTGTTAATTTACTTGATTTTGACCTTATTCTTATTCCGTATGAAAACTGGTCATAAAAAAGCCCGCTACAGTGAGCGGGCTTTCTATAAATCGTACAGTCTAACGCCTAAATGGGTCAGCTGTTTAAGGCTTTAGCCCTGATTCTCGTTTGAGAAATCCTAGCTTAGTCGAAAAGACCTAGGTTTTCTTTTGCGTATGCTTCAAATTCTGTGCAGCCGCCGATGTGGTCTTGGTCGATGAAGATTTGTGGAACTGTATCGACAGGTTTACCAACAGTCTTCTCTAGATCAGCTTTGCTGATACCTTCAGCGTGGATGTCAACGTAACGGTAGTTGAAGTCATCGCGTTTAGCTTTAAGAGTTTCAGCATGCTCTTTTGCACGAACACAGAATGGGCAAGCAGGGCGACCAAAAATAACTACAAACATTTAATTTCTCCTAAATACGGGATGAGGCTCGTTAACTCGATTATGTTAACTATTCTTTAGTGAATGCCACTCAAAATTTCATAAAACCAACTATGCCTCAATGCCATGGGGAAATAAAGATGGAATTACCTCTTAATACAATAGGTTTTGTCTATCAGAGCAAATAATGGTCACAAAAAGGATCCATGCTGATTTCTGATGGGTATTCAGATTGATTACCCTTAATTTAAGAGTGTGAATTACCCCTAAGAATACGACATTAATCCATCTTTAATGCGACAAGTTGCACCTCGTCAAAAAAAGCGCATACAGAACGAGGCATCTTAATACTGATGCACTATATAAAGGCTAAATTCCAATAACCAAGAGTTCGCAGTTTTGTTCGGTCATAGGCGCAGGAGGCACCATGTTTCAATTTATGACATCTACAAAGATCATCTTTGGTGATGGAGCACTTTCCGCTTCATTGTCTCTCTTTAATCAATATGGCTACAGCGTGCTATTGGTTACAGGCAATACATTAGAGCGCACTTCAATTGTTACTGACTATCTTGATGCGCAGAGTATGCGTTATCAGCACATTGCCGTTTCCGGTGAACCTAATATCAAAATGGTTGAAGAGGCGGCTATTTCTGCTCGTCGATTTAAGCCAGATATGGTTGTCGCCATGGGGGGCGGTAGCGCCATCGATATGGGCAAAGCGTTGGCTGCGGTTTTACCTAATCAAGGCAATTTATATGACTATGTTGAAGTGGTCGGGCGTAATGTTCCTCTTAAAACCAAACCACTTCCGTTTATCGCAATTCCAACCACAGCGAGTACCGGCGCCGAGGTCACTAAAAACGCGGTGCTGAAATCAGGCCAAGACCAAGTAAAAATCAGCCTGAGAAGCCCAGACATGCTGGCCGACGTTGCGATTGTCGACCCAACCCTAACTCATGGAACCAATCTATATCTATCTGGGCGAGGTGCGATGGATGCCTTTACTCATCTAATGGAAGCCTACGTGTGTGGTGAACCGAATCCGTTAACCGATATGATTTGTGAAGAAGGGCTGCGTAAGTTGAGTGGTTCTGTGGTTAAAGCGTGTGTTTATGATGAGCCTCAAGCGCGTTCTGATCTTGCTTTCGCTTCTATGCTCGGTGGTATGGCGATAACTAATGCCAAGCTTGGCGCAGCCCATGGTTTAGCCTCCGCACTAGGAGGTAAGATTTCTGCGCCTCATAGTGTGATTACCGCGCGTTTAGCGCCGTTTGTGATGTTGGAGAACATAGCCGTTGCAAAAGAGCAGCAAAGAAGCGACATCCTAGCGCGTTATCAGCGAATCGCTCAGATAGTAACAGGTAACGTAGAAGCAATAGAAGAGGAGGCAATTTCTTGGTTATCGGAAGTGCTTGATACGCTTAAGTTACCCAACTTGTTGGAATTTGGTGTCTGTGAAGCCCAGTTTGATGAGGTGTCTGCCGACGCGCTCAAATCAGTGGCGATTAAAGGAAACCCTTTGCCGCTTAACCAAGAGAGGCTCGTGCATATTTTGAAGCAAGTATGCGAGAAGTGCAGTTGTAGAGAAGGGCATCATGAGGGAGCTTCAATGAATCAAATTGGGCAAGAGCCAGCTGTCGAGTCGAGCTTTACCATTATCAATTCTTATGCGTCCGAAAACAGCGTGGTTGAGAAGGGCAATAGTTGGACTATCTAACGGTCTTAAACTTGTTCGTTGTATAAGTCATTTTATACAGACAAATAAAAACGGAGCTCTAGGCTCCGTTTTTTTAATTCAACTTGTTCTCTGGTCATCTGTTTTCAGTTCATGACTAAGCAGATTAGAACTGAGAGTACTTCTCGTAACGTGAATCACGAAGTGACTCTTTGACGCGCTTTAGGTTCTCTCTGAAACCAGAACCACGACGTAGCGTAAAGCCTGTCGCTAGCACATCGATAACCGTCATCTGAACAACGCGACTTGCCATTGGCATGTAAACGTCAGTGTCTTCTGGAACATCCAGAGAAATAGACAACGAGCTCGCTTTATCCAGTGGAGAATCTTTTGCTGTGATAGCAATAACTGTCGCACCGTTTTCACGCGCTAAGTTTGCAATCTCAACTTGGCTTTTAGTGCGGCCAGTATGAGAGATAAGAACAATAACGTCGTTATCACTGCAGTTAATGCAGCTCATTCGTTGCATCACGATGTCTTCGAAACATGTGATTGGGATATTAAAACGAATAAACTTGTTTTGAGCATCTTTGGCGACAGCAGAAGAGGCACCCAGTCCGAAGAACGAAATGCGTTTTGCTTGAGTCAGCAAGTCAACAGCACGGTTTACTTGCATCGCGTCTAGACTGTTTTTAGCAACGTCTAGACAAGCCATAGTTGATTCGAAAATCTTATGCGTATAAGCATCTGGACCATCATCTTCTTCAACATTACGGTTCACGTAAGGTGTACCGTTTGCCAAGCTTTGAGCTAGGTGAAGTTTGAAGTCAGGGAAGCCCTTTGTGTCTAATCGACGACAGAAGCGGTTAACTGTAGGCTCACTCACGTCAGCCATTTTAGCTAAGGTAGCAATGCTAGAATGAATTGCAGTTTGAGGGGAAGCCATAATTACTTCGGCTACCTTGCGCTCAGACTTGCTGAAATTTTCCAGGTTTTTTTGTATTTTTTCTAATGTATTCATAGTGTTCACAAGGGTATAGAGAACAACTTGCTAGTTAATATCTTTTACCAGGGGGTATGGCTGAAGCAAATATCAGTAAACACAAAGCCGATGTATATTCGGTTTCGTAAATACTGCTGCGTCAAATAGATATCAAGCTAACTAGCACCATAGAGTCAGTATAAACCCAACATACTATTTACTAATACAAAAACAGGGCATGAATGCTTAAGAATATGACAAACCTCAACAAAATTTTAGAAAACTACAGAATTGGAAGAGAGTTTGAGCAAAAAGAATGCAAAATGGGTATGAACTGACAGCTTAGTTACATCAAAAAGAAAGAAATTTTCAATTTGATGCAACTAAAATTGAATGACTATGCGTTGATTTGCGTAACCAGTTTGTTGATTTTGCCCATCAAGTTTGGTGCTAGTTTAGAGATCTCACGCTGTTCTTCAAGCACTGACGAAAGAATGTCATTGCCTGTTAGTGGGTTTGCTAATACCACGCGGAAAACGATGATTGGCTGATGTACCCATGCTTCAGGGTTTAAGCGTGTACGTGACACGAAAGACTTACCTGTTTCACGCTGCTTCTTCTGAATAAACTTAGTCAGCTCATTGAGCAACTCATTCAGTTCGACACGATGTTCAGGCTCAGCTTTAAGCAGTGCCGCTTTGACTGACTCAGGGACATAGCGATAAGTCAGTAGGCAAAGCTCAGGTTCTGAAACCAGCTCGAAGTCGCTCTGATCTTTAATTAGGTCGGCAAAGTAGCGCGCTTTGTTGATGCTTTGGTCGATCAGCAGTTCATAACCTGGGCGGCTAATGATGTGCATTGCGGCGTAAACCAGCATTGCCATACCTGAACGAGAACCTTCTAACGTATGGCTGCCTAAATCTTTTGAGCCTTTACGAAGAATGTATTGAGCATGATGTTCAATCGCAGTCATCGCATCTGGCTTCTTAAACAGAACCATACCCGCACCCATAGGGATATAAAGCTGTTTATGCGCATCAATCGTGACTGAATCCGCCAGTTCAATACCATCAAGTAGGTGACGATGATTGTTAGACATCAGAGTCGCACCGCCCCAAGCTGCATCAACGTGGAAATGACAATCGGATTCGGCACACACCTCAGCAATGTCTCTTAGCGGGTCGATATTACCGGTTTCGGTTGTACCAGCCACACCAATGACGGCGAAAGGTTTGATCTTGTTCTGCTTGAGCTGCTCGATCTTGAGTCTTAAATCATCAGTACAAATACGGTTGTCGTTATCTGTTTTAACAGACACTAGACCTTCTTGACCAATACCAAGGACATCCGCGGCTTTTTTCAGAGAGTAGTGGCCACGTTCAGAGACTAAGATGGCAAGGCCTTCGTAGTCGTAGTGCTTCATGGCTTTAAACAGGCCTTCTTTTTCTACACCTTTGAACGAACCTTGCGCTTTTAGTGCGTTGTTACGTGCAACCCAGAGCGCTGTAATGTTCGCGATGGTACCGCCAGAACAAAACGCACCTAAAGAGTGGTTTGCGCTGTGCATCCAACGAGAATAAAACTGGTCACTATCTTGATAAATCAGGCGATGTAACATGCCCAGAACTTGACGTTCTAGGGGAGTGAACGCTTTTGAGGTCTCGATTTTTACTAGATTCTGATTCAACGCAATCATGATTTTTGAAAGCGGCATCAGGAAGTACGGCAACGCAGAGGTCATGTGGCCAATAAAACTTGGCGAAGACGTGTGAACCGAATGAGACACAAGAGAATCGAGGAGATGCTCAGTATGTTCAGAAACAAACTCAGGCTGCTCTGGGATATGAGCATTTGAAAAATCTTTCTCAATTTCACGCAGCGGCTTTTCTTCAGCCACAATATGTTCACGTAAGAATTGATTCAGGTTTCGTGAAAGTTTGTCTTCAATTTGAGTGAGTGTTGAATCTGGGCCTTCAGGTACCGTGAAGATACGTAGAAGACTGTCGAAGCTAACATCTGCTGTTTTTTGTTCCGTAACCATAGCAAGCGAGTTATTTTTCTAATATTGACGCGAGCGGGACAATCTAAACGAAAACGGGAACAATGTCCCGTCTTAATTATGAAATCCAACTTCTCAAAAAAGCATATTAAATGCGGGGTTATTTACACTTAATCGCTTCAAGTTTACTGATCGACTGGTTGTAACGCTGCAGCGCTGAGTCGATTTGCTTAGGGTGACTAAGCAGCTCTGCAAAGGCAGAACGTAGTTCGTAGTTTTGAGCGTGAGGCGTTGATTGGCGGTCATCGAATGTTGTTTTCGCGATTTTACCAAGCTCATCATCACGTGTTGATAGCGTTTTAATGTCGTGTTGCTCAAGTTGCAACCAACCTTCTACAGGTTGCTCTGTTGCCACTTTGCTTGAGTCGTTTACTAAGTAGTAGTGAACCGAAGCACGATTCAGCTCAAAGTGGTGCTTACGACCTTCTAGGAACCACTCACTCACTTCTGTTAGCTCTGGATATTGCTCAGAGGTTAATGCAGCAAGGTCGGCATACCAATTCAAAGAAGCGTCGATGTACGCATCATATTTTTTTGCTTGGCACTGGTTTGTCTCAGACATTGAATCTGCTGCAAAAGAGAAAGTAGAAGTTGAAGCTAGCAGTAATGCGACGCAAAGGCGTTTCATAGTGGTTCCTTTTGTAAGTTTATTCTTTTTATAACTTTGTCGTTACAGGTTACCGTGATCGTTATTTGTTGAGCAATGACACTTAGTGTCTTTTTATTTCGGTAACTGTATCGGTGTCTTGGGCATTGGTATTCGAGTTGCATTTTAATCTAAAACAAACGCTATTCCTGCGATCTAGTTAGCAAGAGATACAAAGAACAACATCAATATCGGAACAAGCAAGCTGAGGATAAAGCCACTGACGATAGCGATAGGCACACATCTAACGCCGCCTGTTGTTTGAATGACCAGTAAGGTGAAGTCCATCGCAGTCGCACCAGCATAACCAATGGAAGTGCATGGGTAGCTGCGAATTAGCACTGGAATCAGTACCAAGGCAACTAACTCTCTTAACAGCTCAAGCATGAAAGAAGCGCCACCATAGACAGGACCAAAGGCGTCACCCATTAAGATACCAGCCAGAGAGTACCAACCAAATCCAGAAGACATTGCCAAGGCTTTGAACAGAGGGATATCTAGGATGTAAGCCGCGATTACACCACCTAACATTGAGGTGATGATAATGGTGATTGCGATAACCATACCGTGCTTGTTGAGTAAGATCTGACGAAGTGTGAGTCCGCTATTACGCAGCTGAATGCCGATAAAGAATAGAAGAACAAACAGAATCCATTCGCTTGCGGTATCAACCCAATCAAGGCCAATAGGCAGCACTAAGCCAGCGATTAGCCCTGAACCTACCACTAAGATGAGTTTTGCAGATTCCATCGCCATAGAAGAGAGGGGAAGCTTCTTCTTGCTACTGTCGGTTTTGAGTGGCAATAACTTATCAATAGCGGGCAGTGCCATTAGGTTACATACGCTTAAGCAGACAAAGAAAGTGACGGTATATAGAAGGATTGTCTGCAGGTTACTACCTAGGTTATCGAGGGCGGCTAAGCTTAGTCCCATTAACGCCAGAATCACGTAGATCAACCGCGATGTTGAGCGGTTGATAAATTCTAATGTCTGAGCGTTCGAAATTGCAAAAAGATACCCCACGACGAGTGGCGCAAATATAAAGATCATCCCTGTAAACATGCTTTCCCCATTGCATTTACTTCATATTACACTTACTTGTAATTTAACAGTGACTTAGAAGCCGCTAGTATTGATCACGTCGCTTAGCTTTGCATTAAAATCATGCTTGCTCAAGTTGCTTAATTTATAAAGCACCTCTGCACCTGTCACGTTAAGTTCAACTTCGTGATCATCGATGTTCTCATCCTTGTTTCTGAACATCAGCAGGTGGTTAGCGATTCGAGCGATATCTAAGTAAGAGACTTCACGCTGTTCGTGGTTATTGATGGTATTGCTGCACACATCAATAAAGTCGCTGTCGAAGCCCCAACGGTTAAGCACCAATTTACTGGTAGCAGAACATTGGCCTTGGAAGATTTGTAGAGCGATGTCGTGATCTAGGTAATTGCCATTTTCGAGGTAGAGGTGGTATTCGCTAACCAAACAGAACAAACCAATATCAGCCAGTAATCCAACAAGCAGCGATTTTTCATGCTCAAGGTAACGGTATTCAGTAGGGGAGAGCTCTTTGAAGCTGTTGGTAACAAGCACCATAGTAGCGCCCAGCTCTTTTGATACAGAAGCGCTCTGAACCAATACCTTATTACATTCTTTACTGAGGTTGACTGAGTGTTTGAGTTGCTCAATAGCCTGAGCCGTCACGATGTCACGTACTCTTAATATGCCAAGGCGCGACACCGCCGTCATAATATCAACACAAGTAATATTACGTCGGTTAAAGACGACAGAGTTAGCCACACGAATGACAATAGCAGCGAGGCCTGGGTCTTCGAGTAAGCACTCGGCAACGTCAGCAATCCCAGTTGATTCAAGGGTACAAAGCGATTGAATCTTCAGTACAACGTTAGGGATAGGAGGAAGTGTTATTTTTCCCGCTGAGATAGAATGTCCAACAAGTTGGGCAAACTCTGATTCTAGACCCTTTAAGAGAAGAGTCTTATTTTGAGGTAGCCAGAAAAACGATAAATGATTCATATAAAAAGTAAAAACAGGTCTGTCCTGCCATTTTACAAGCCACGATGCTGCGAGGCAATACTCACCCGTCTACATAACCTTTAATAATTTGAACCGGTGTATCACTAGGTGTCCAAATTCAAGCATGGTTTGATAGTTTACTGTGAAGTCAATCATGAAAAACCGGAATACTCAATTGATTGATGTGAACTAAGTCCAGACTTATTTTTCTTTTCGAAGTATGATTTATTTAAAGGTGAAAAACGAAACCATAATATTCACCTATAGAATAACAAAATAGATTTAAAATTTCCGCATAACAAGCTGCTTGTCTGGTGATCAACCTAATCGGGGTAATTTGATTAAGGATCAACGGATATGACCGAGACAGCATTTATTAATTACGTGAATCAATTTGGTGAGCATCAAAAACGTTCTATGTTCGGAGGTATTGGCCTCTTTCAAAATGACGCTATGTTCGCTTTATTGAGTGAAGGTTGTTTATTCATTAGAGGTGGAAAATCATTAGATAAAAAACTGACCGATCTTGATTGTGAAAAGTATCGTCATGTAAAGAAGCAGACAACAGCAACCGTAAACTATTACGACATTACGGATCTGTTTACCTGTGAACATCCTGAATTGGATAGTATTATTCGTACTTCAATCGATAATTCAATTCAGCAGCGTAGCTTCAAGAAGTCATCAGCTAGCCGTAGATTAAGAGATCTACCAAACATGCAGCTTACGTTAGAGCGCATGGTTAAAAAGGCGGGTGTGGATGATGTTTCAATGTTTATGCAGTTGGGCGCACCTGAAGTGTTTAATAAGGTTCGCGAAGCGTACGGAAACGATGTTGACCTAAAACTACTTTGGAAATTTGCGGGTGCAATTGATGGTATTCACTGGAAACTATTACAAGAGCCACGCAAGCAGCAATTACTGAAGAGCTGCCACTAAAGAAGTTTGCCTTATATGCTTAAGATTACTGTCAATAAAAAAAACCGAGGAATGTCCTCGGTTTTTTTGTTTCTGTCTTAGTCGGATTTCTTAAAAGACTAAGTATCAAAAGGCTAAGTGCTCGTTAAGAGCTAGCTTGGCTTTAAGTATTAGTACTTGAAGCGAGCAGTGAACATAAGTTGGTCACCGTAGAAGTCGTTAATACGAGCTTCAGCGCCTAGAGAGAAAAGCTCTGTAGAGTGGAAACGCGCGTAAACAGAACCTGTCCAATCATCGTTGTCATCGATAGAAACGTAACCACCTTTACCACCAACTTCTAGTTGTGGACCAAGCCATTGGCGAACACCAATGTTGATTTCCATACCGATATCAGTAGAGCTTGAGTTCTCAGGTTGAACGATACGAGCTAGCATTTCACCTGTTAGGTCTGCCCAGTTGTTTAATGGAGCGTGGAAACCAAGACCTACAGCTGAGTCGTAATCGCTTTCAAATTCTGAATCGATACGTGCTATAGCGTGAGCGTTCGGGTGAATGGACTTACTGAACGCACCACCAAATGTTACTGGGCTAGCACCGATACGTGCTTCAAAGTAATCATAGTTAAAGTTGCTCATTACCTGTGGTTGTTCATCAACAGCTAGTGCTTGACCAGAAGCCAATAGCATAGCGGTAGTAAGTAGAATTTTGCGCATAACGACCGTAAACCTATATTAGTGTTAATTCCTTTGGTTTGAGACAAATCGGCAAACCATAAACATTGAGACAGTTTAATCTAACTCACGGAAAAGTAATCCTTTAAAATGTAAAACCTTACTCATTTAGTTAAAAAACAAGCAAATTAAGGATCAGTATGTAACGGAGATCTCATGTTTATGGCGAATGAGAAAAATAGACGAGCGAATTATCCAAAATTTGTATACATTTGGAAGGTTTTTATATCGGATGACGCTATTCTCAGTATCCATTAACCAATCAGTGCTATTCACCAAAACTGGTGCGTTTATCCGCCATTGAAGTCAGTATGCGCTCGGTATCTAAGATGGAAGTCCAGTTTAGCAATTGCTTGTCGTTGGCAATGACATAGTCAGTCAATTGTTGAGTAATCGTGTCTCTCAGTTGATCGCCTTGCCAAGGTTTTGAAATATAGAAATCAAGTGCAGCGTTGTTAATGGCCGTGACGGTATCTTCCAGCCCTGCTTGCCCTGTGAGCAGCAGCTTACGTGTTGGTTTAGTAGCGTCGTGTTGATTGAGTTCGATCAGAAAATCGATGCCGGTCTTTTCTGGCATGATGTGGTCGCACAAGATTAACGCGAGCTTAATACCATCTTGTCCCATTTCTTTGATTACTTGCTTGGCTTCACCGACCGACTCTGCACCTTCAACCAGAAAGTTCTCTTCAAATATCGCCAAGTCCTGAAGGACACTATTGAGAACTTCAGGTTCATCATCGACACATAAAATTAGGTACTTATTCATGAGGTGCTCCTTCTTGTTTGAATGGAAGCCACACTTGCATGTTTGTATGGCTGCCTACCTCTGACTCCACCAAAATAAACCCTTGATGAGCCGAAACGATTTGTTGAGAAATGGATAACCCAATCCCTAAACCAAAGTTGCCTTCTTTTTTAGTCGTGAAATTTGGGTTGAAAATGGTGTTGATGTCTTCTTTGGCAATGCCGTGGCCAGTATCGGAGATTTGCACCACAAGAAACGCGTCGTCGCCTTTTGTCTGTTGAGAAGTGGTGATGGTCACTTTTCCTCGTTCAGATAGGGCATCGAGCGCATTGGAGATAAGGTTGGTCCACACTTGTTGCAGCGAGAGCGACTGGCACAATAAAGGCGGTAAGTCGGTATCGTAATGCTTTTCGAGTTGGTGGTGTTTAAGCCTGTTTTCGAAGATCACTAAGGTATCTTCAAGCCCTTCGTGGATATCTGTGTAGTGGCGAACTTCTTCATCTTCTCTAGCATAGCTTTTTAAGCTTTTGACCATATCGGCAATACGCTTGCTGCACACTTGAATTGAGCGGATAGAGTTTCCAACATAATGGTAATGCTCTAAGTCATTGAGCAGCTCTTTGCCTGCGACAGGGGACGCCTTTAATGTGTTTAGAACCGTAGAGTCTTGGCTTAGGTTTAGTCTCACGGCTTTTTTTGCTAAAGCACGGTCATTAATCGTCGACGTAAGATGCTTTACGAGCTGTCTTTCTTGGGCTGTTGATAGTGGCTTAGCTAACTTTGAATGTGCCAGTACGTCAGTCCCTTTATTGGACTCTGGAACGGATAGGTTTGCCAATATTTGGTCGAGATGGTCTGACAGAGTTTCGATGCTTCTTAATATGGCAGCAATCGGGTTATTCAGCTCATGTGCGACTCCCGCGACTAGCTGCCCGAGCATCGCCATTTTCTCTTTCTCGATCAGTTGTTGATGTGCAGACTCTAATGATTCTAGTGTCTGCTGCAGTTTGATCTTATTGGTGATGCTGCGTTGCAAACGTCGATTAAAATGACGGAGCAATAGATTGGTAAATAAAGGCAGCAGGGTATTGTTTGAATGCATCACCTGAGCAAAGCTATCTTTATCCAGTTTGATAACGCGAGTCTGCGTTAGGGTGATCGCCGTAGAAAACGAAGGCTCGCCTGTTACAAATGACATCCCGCCAACAATGTTCCCTTTGGAGTGACGTACCACTTCCCGCTGTTGCCCAAGTTCATCTTTCTTATAAAGAGCTGCTTCACCCTCAATGATCAGCCATAAAAAGCGATTGTCTTCGCCTTCCACAGTGAGTAGATGCTCGGGGGAATAGTCACGAATGGCCTTAGTTTTGTCATCTTTTGAAAACACATCTTGTAAGGCACTGACGACACGTTCTGCAAGGGCATTATCAGAAAGCTGGTGGTAGTCGTGAATGAAACCCGATTGGAAAGAGTGAATCTTTTGCTCAATGTGCGCTCTGAGTAAGCGCTGTTGATCCAATGCATCACTGTAAGAGAGCAGGTTTTCTGAGTCGTATTGGATAACAAAAGAGGTCAGCTCTTTTTGCGCTGATTTGAACAGAACCTGATCTTGAACCGGTTTGGTTAAACAGTGGTTGAGCCTACCTTCATTCACAGCGGTTAAAATGGATTGAATGTCTGACGAAGCGCTGACTAATATCGTTCTTGCGGTATTACTATGGGGCAGCTGTTGAAGTTCAATCAGGAATTGCACGCCATTAAATTCAGAATGATGATGAGTGATCACCAAGGCAACGGTTTGGTTGTGATCATGAATATCTTCTAATGCGTGATGTGCGTCTTCTATGTTCTCGGCAGTATAAATATCGAATACAGAAGCCAACGGAGCCAGCTCCGAACGTATTCTTTCAATGCTAACCGGATTATTGTCCAAACAGATAACAGCGTATTGATTCACAGCTCAACCTTAATAGTAGCGACGTCTTTAGCCTAGCAAGAACCGCCGAATAAGGATGAGAGCTAGCCGTTAATTTATTGAGGCAATCGAAGTATCGAGCAATAGACTGATTTAACTCAATGTTTCTTGTTTGCTACTGATGGGTTAGACTAAAAAAAATAGACACGTGTAGAAAGAGAACTCATGGAACAGTTAAGAAAAATTGGTGCTATTGGCGGAGCAATCTCACTGGCACTTTGTTGGCCGCTAGCGGTTGGGCAAATTGGACAAAATGCGATTACCGATGGCGTTGCAAAGCTTAACAATTCAAGCATTCAAGCTGAGATCGTGGAATACGATAGAGGTTACTTGTCTTCCAACGTAACCACTCGTTTAACTGTGACGGATGAAAACCTGAAAGAGCAACTTGCGATTGATGGGTTGCCGAGTGAGTTTGTCATAAATAGTGCGGTTAGCCATGGTTTGGTGAGTCTAAATGCACTGTCGACGTTTGAGAATACCGATATTCTGCCTTTAACTCTGACCACTAGTACTGAGCTAAACGGCAACACTGACTTTAACTTTGAGTTAAGCCAGTTCAATCACCAAGGTTCTGATGAGAATGGGACTTCGGTCTCGATCACTAAATCGAATCTTTCTGGCCATGCGACTGTTTTAGGCCAAGTTGATTACGAGCTTTCAATCCCTTCAGTTCAAATTGATTTTGAAACCGGTGAAGAGGTAACGCTGTCTAATCTGAAAGGTGTGGGTTCAGGCCAACAAGCGAAAGGCTACTGGTTAGGTACTCAGAATTTTACTATCGATAGCTTCTTGGTTTCAGATTCTGCAATGCAGCCTTTCATGACCATTGAAAATTCTAAGTACGATTTTGAATCACATCTAGATGAAGCAACTAAGCGTCTGCGCAGCAACCTCAAGCTGGATATCGCAAACATCGAGACCAGTGAAGGCCAGTTGAACAACCTAAACGTCGATTTTGAAATGTCGAAGTTGGATAGCGAGTCGTTTGAGAAAATCTTTGAGATTTACCAATCTAATCCTGTGATGACGCAAGAAGACGTTGCAGAGATCATTCCATTTATCGATATCCTGTTTGCTAAAGGTTTCGACCTTTCAATGAACAACATGTCGTTAGAGTTAGGTAAGGGACAGTTCGAATCTAAGTGGTTGGTGAGCGTGCCGGAAGGGACCGAAAACATCAGCAGCAACCCTTCGATGATCATGCCTGCATTAACGGGCAACGTTCACTCTAGCTTCTCAAATGAACTTGTTGAAGAGTATCCATTCATCCGTGAAGGTATCGATGAATTGCTTGTGATGGAAATGATCAAGGAAACAGACAGTGGTTATGAAATCAGCGCTGACTTAGAAAATGGAAACCTAGTGTTCGAAAATGGACAAGAAATTCCATTAATCGCTCTACTTATGCCGGTTTTTGTTCAATAAACAGAGCAGGCGTGAATACTGATAGGGTGATTTAGCAGGTTAAGCTTAAACATTTTATACGGTACAAAACAAAAGAGGTCTTAAGACCTCTTTTGTTGTTTTTATGTTGGGTAAAACATGGTATTACTTGCATAGTTATTATTTAGCAGGAGCAATCATCCCCATGGAACTTACATTAGATAACGTATTCAACTTCAGTGCTGGCCCAGCTGCACTGCCTAAACCGGTAATGAAACAAGCGCAAGCGGACTTTATTGATTGGAATGGTTTAGGGACTTCCGTGATGGAAATCAGCCATCGCAGCAAGGAATTTATTCAAGTTGCTGACGAGTCCGAACAGGACCTACGTGATCTTCTGAACATCCCAGACAACTACAAAGTTCTTTTCTGTCAGGGGGGCGCTCGTGCTCAATTCGCTGCTGTTCCTCTAAACCTTTTAGGTGATGCGACGAAAGCGACTTACATTGATGCGGGTTACTGGGCAGAAAGTGCAGTGACTGAAGCGAGCAAATATTGCGAAATCGATGTATTCAACGCGAAGACGTCAATTGATGGTAAAGCAGCGGTTGTTCCAGCTAAAGATTGGAAAATTGACCCGGAAGCTGCGTATGTACATTTCTGTCCGAATGAAACCATCGATGGTATTGAAATCAGCGAGCTTCCTCAAACGGATAAGCCAATCGTAGCGGATATGTCATCTAACATTTTGTCTCGTAAGATTGATGTGTCTCAGTACGGTGTTATCTACGCGGGCGCGCAAAAGAATATCGGCCCTGCGGGTATCTGCATTGCAATCGTACGTGATGATCTACTCGAACTCGCAAACGACGTGTTGCCGAGTATTCTGAACTACAAAGTACTTGCTGAAAAAGACTCAATGTTCAACACACCACCAACGTACGCTTGGTACCTATCAGGCCTTGTGTTCAAGTGGCTGAAAGCTCAAGGTGGCGTTGAAGCGATGGAGTTGGTGAACAAAGAGAAAGCAGCGCTGCTTTACGATGCAATCGATAGCTCAGCTTTCTACAAAAACGATGTTCACACTGCAAACCGTTCTAGAATGAACGTGCCGTTCCAACTGGCGAAACCTGAGTTAGATGGCAAGTTCCTAGAATTGGCTGATGCTGCAGGTCTGAAATCACTGAAAGGGCATAGAGCAGTAGGTGGAATGAGAGCTTCACTTTACAACGCAATGTCTCTGGAAGGCGTTCAAGCGCTGGTTAGCTTCATGAAAGATTTCGAAGAGAAATACGCTTAATCGATGATAGGGCTTTGACTGATAAATTGCTTATTTGATTTTTATTGTGTCGAATGCACCGAACGAGATAGATGCCGCTTTTGCGGCATTTTTTTTGTCGTTAATAATAAAGGGTATGGTATGTTGATTTATTGTAAGAACAGTCATCCAGAGATATGACGGATGTATCAGAATGAGCAGACCTTTCTCTTAAAGCGAGAGTATCAACTGTTATTTAGGCACTTTTTACTATATAACGTGTCGCCCAAAGCTAGGTCTCTAATCATGAGCAGTGAGCGATAAGCCGCATCGCCCGGTTTATTGATGGGCGATTAAAATCCAACGTCTAATTTTTACCACAAGGAACCAAGTGTGAGGTTATTGAGTCTATTTGCGATGCTATTTCCGGCCGTTGCTTGTTCGTCCACACTTGAAATATGGGCTGGTATTAATTATGAAACGGCCGATTATGTAAAAGAACATATCGAAGCGATGACTGATCATCGTGTAGAAATTCGTTCGTTTGACGTCAACAGTATTCGTTCTGAACTGCTTGTTGCTGATCCTAGAGACAATACCTTTCCCGACGCCATCTGGGTTCCTTCTGACTTCTTAGGTCTAACTGAATATATCAATTTAGCGACGCTTCCTGATGCTTGGGTCGATACCCAACGCTATGAGAAAAAAGCGCTTGATGCAGTGGTCATCAACGGTGAGCTTAAGGCGTTACCGGTTGGTATTGGAAACCAAGTCGTTCTGTATTCGAGCAAGCCTCAAGCGCAAGTCGTGACATGGGAGAGCCTAATTGAACGCTCTGCTCAGTCCGATCAAGTGAGCGTGCTTTTTCCCAATCCAAACATGTACTTCTATCTAGCTTTCTATCAGCTTTTTTCTGAAGACTTATTATCGTCGAAGAATGTTAATGGTGAAGGGTTAGTTGCTATCTTTGATTTCATCGACATGTTGCAGCAGAAAAAAGTCATCGAATCATCGTGCAGCGATATTTGCGCGAGGCAGAGGTTCATCAATGGGGAAGTCGAGTTTTTGATTGACGGTGATTGGGCGTTCAGCGAACTCGATGCCGCCTTTGGTCGAGATTTGTACATCAATTCGTTGCCGACCTATCGTGGTGAAAGTATGTCTTCATTTAGTGGCGCAAAGGTTTTTGCTGTCACGGAAAAAGGCATGCAAAACCCAGATAAGAAATTGGCTTTGAAAGAAGTCGTTCAATACCTGCAATCAAACAGTTTCACCTATTTAGCTCACTCGAGTGCCATGGTTTCGCCGTTTTATGAGGTTAATCAACGCCGTGTTGAGGAAGGTAACCAGACACTTTCAAATATGTACGATGAGTTTCAAGCATCGCAAATGATGTCGAGTGACTACAAGATGGCGATCGTTTGGGAGGCATCGGCTCGGGCGTATCAGCGTTACAAGTCAGGGATGCCAAAGAGTGAACTGCATAAGTTTTACAATGATTTTGTTCAAAATATTACTCGGCGAATATGAGGGTAAGAGATTGAAGCTATCATTAAAATACACCATGGGCTTGGTGTTGCTGGCTTGCTCAATGCTTCCTGTTTACCTAGCGGGACAGTTGATTCTCAATAAACAAAACCAAAGTTCTTTAGAGCAAAAAGAAACCAAGTTGGACAACTCTACGACCGGTATTCGTCAAACCGTACAAGAGCAAATTAAGCTGACGGCGAGCCTAACTCAATGGTATTCGCATGACCGATCATTGATTAAAGCGGGTGGTAATATCTTTTTCTCGAGTGTTGTTTGGGACAAGATGGATAGCTTCAATGCGCTAGCGGAGAGTGTGTCCGCGACTTATATTCTGGACCAAAACTGGAAGCCCATTTATGACAGCAAAGGCAGCTTGTACCATTTTGAGCAGAGCCAGTTATTAGAAAGCTTGAAGCGTCCTCAATCGGTTTATGGGCAAGGGAAATTGTTCCACACCGAGTTTACCGAAACTGAAGTGGCGGATAATGCCGCTACAGGTATCGCTTTTGTCGCGCCGATTTTACCTTATCGTTTGATAGAAGGTTCTACATACACGCCGCAGGGTTATCTTGTGGTTCTTATGGGGTATGACAGACTTAAGACTAAAGTGACGCCTTTCCTTTATCAAAATGAGTCGGTTGAGTTTAACTATATTGATTCAACGGATGCTCAATCTTCTGAACAAAGTGCGAACATTATCTCTATCGACAGCACATTCTTTACCGACAAATTGGTACTGAACGTCAAACATCATATTTCCGACAGTGAGCGTTTATTAGAGATGCAACAAGCTCAGGTGGTCTTTGTCAGAATATTGGTGGCGACGCTTGCCATCGCGATTGTGTTTGCTCTGTTCCTAAGCCGCTGGTTCTCAGGGCAGTTAAACCTGTTGGCTGAATCTGTTACGTCGTATTCGCATAACCAGTCACCGACTCATAGTGTGGATGAACATCGTTTTACAGAGTTCGTCACGCTGAGTCGTTTATTGGAAACCTTGTGGGGTCGCATACAATATCAAGTCCGTGAGCTTACCGAAAGTAACGATAAACTCGAAAGATTTAATGTTCAGCTAGAGGACTTAGTCGAAGAGAAAACCAGCAAGTTAACTAATTCGCTCGCGCGTGAAGAATCCCAGAAGCATCGTATTTTGAAGATCGTTCAGTTTGCATCATCAAGACACGCGGCTGAATATCGGTTGATTCCTCAAATGGTCGATCAAGAGTTAAAGACATTACTTGTTCAACATTCGATTCAGTTTCATTTTAACCGGACTGGCGAGGCTGACCTGATACTCTGTGACTCACAGGGGACGGCGATCGGGTATTTTTGTTCAAGTTCATTTGATGTCCTCAGTGAAGAAGATCTTCTGATTTTTGACATGTACCAAAAACAGTTAGCTGGTTGGCTAGAGCTCGAAAATATTACACGGATTAACATGCCGACTGGCTGTTTGAATCGTAAAGCTTTTAATGAAGATCTCGAATTCAGTAAACGCAGCATTAACGACAATCAAAATCAGATTTCTTTGATCATTATTGATATCAATGGCTTGAAAACGACCAATGATGTTCATGGGCATGAGATCGGGGATGAGCTGATACAGCGCTGCATAGACGTAATCAGCCACGAATTGACACCTGCCAGTAATCTATACCGTTTGGGTGGAGATGAATTTGCGGTGCTTACCTTAACGTCTGGTGAGTCGAGTTCGCTCAATGTCGCAAAGATGACTGAGCAGTTGTACATTGCTCAGGAGCAACAGGCAATCGAGACTAAAGCGGGTACCTCTATTCCTGTCAGATTCTCGATTGGTGCAGCCTCTAGTGATTCAACAGACGTTGAGCAATTGTTCTCAGTCGCTGATGAGAATATGTATCAGCAAAAGCGTCTTTATTACCAAACGTTGTCTGTGGTTGGGAAGTAATAATGCCAATCACGCTGACAAATAGCGATCACGATTTTCGACGTCCATTAGAGCGGAACTGCTGCGGTGTGACGTTATAATATGTTTAAACGCTTATGGGAAATGCGCTTAGTCGGGCCAACCGTTGCTTAAACACAGACGATAAAAATGAAAAAGCCCACCAATGGAAAGTTGATGGGCTTTGTGTTTGTATTTAGCTTACGTAACTCAGCTAGAGCCAGAAACTCTTCAGAGGCATCTCAGAGTCAAAGTGATGAGCAATTTGCGCTTGGAGTAGCTCAGCGGTCGCAATAGCGTCAGTTAATGCATGATGCGGCGTGTAGTCGGGCAGATGGTATCGACGACGACTCTGACCCAGTCTCACTGAAGCTGGCTTCTTACCTTTCAGCTTGTTCCACAAGCCGCCAGCCAGTTTATTTTGGATCTGAGATTCAATCTCCAGCGTGTCGAGGACTGGGAACTCAATGCCTTCACCGAGTCGCACTTTCAATGCATTGTCCAAAAAGTCACGTTCGATACGACGATAGTGAACCACAGGGATATGTCCCGCCATTGATTCTAAGATCTCGCCCAACACTTCGCTAAGGTCTGGCGCATCAATGATGTCATTGTGAGTGATGCCATGAATCACGACAGACTCTTCTTCAAGTTTCTGTTTTGGTCTTAGAGTCCAGTGTTTGGCTTGTCGCAAGTAGATGCGATTGAGCGTAAATGGCACTAAACCAATGGTAATGATGCCGTCTTTGTTTGGGTTTAACCCCGTTGTCTCAAAGTCGACAGCCAAAAACATCACTTCTGAAAGTGGCGTATCAGGCGCAGGAAGAGGCTGGCTATAAAAGTGCTTTAAGCGCTCGTCTCTCGCTCGTTCAAGCTTCTGAGCAAACTTAAATGGCCAATCGACCGCAGGTGATCTGAATAGTTTGTTCATAGGCCCTACTTAAACTTGTTGCTGGCTTGATAACGGAACTTAAGGAAGTTTTGCGCATTACTTAATATTTGGAATGCATCCTTTAGGTTACGTCGTTCGAAGTCAGACAGGTTCTCTGGCTCGATGTTGTTATCAGGCTCGATGTTGTTGTCGACATCGTGTGCTTGGTGGCGAATACGAACCAGAGAGATAAACTCCATCGCATCTTTCAAATCTTGAGCTCGGCCTTTTGGCAGAATACCGGCGTCAATAATGTCATCTAAGCGTTCGAACGAGTTCTTAGAGCGAGACGCTACCGCGAGCGAGTGAACACGAATCAAATCGGCGAGTGGCGCAGTACCACGACGCTTAAGGTTGATAGAGTTGTTGTGACGGCCATCTTTCTCCATCACGAAATCTTTGAAGAAGCCGAGCGGAGGTGTACGGTTGAGTGCGTTACGTGCAAGGCACGCCAAGAAGCGATTGTTCTTACGTGCGCGTCGAACAATAAAGCTGTTCAATTGCTCGGCCCATTTCAGACGACCATAAACGCCATCTAAGTCGAAGAAGATTGAAGCATTTAACAGTGCTTTCGGGTTTGGATCATCAATCCAATCGGCAAAGCACTCTTCCCATTGTCGACGAGTCATACGCCACGTTGGGTTAGTCGCCATGATATCGCCAGTACAATACACATAGCCACACTGATCTAAGCCATCACAAATAAAGGTCGACAGCTCCTCAAAGTATTTACCGTGCTTTTTCTCGTCGTAGGTATCATCAAGAATGATTGCGTTATCTTGGTCGGTAACCAGCAGCTGCTCATCACGCCCCATAGAGCCCAGTGCGAGGAAACAGTAAGGAATAGGCGACTTGCCCAATTTCTCTTCGCCCAGTTCGATAATTCGCTGCTTAAAGCTACGACCAATTACCGACATTGCAGTACCCACCATGTGGGCGTTGGCATCTTCGTTAACTAAGCGCACAAAGCTGTCTTTTACTTGCTCGGAAAGCACCTTCAGATCTTCGATACTTTGTTGCTGGAAGATACTACTTACCAATAATAGCGAGTTTTGAGACTCATAACGAACAATATCGGTCGCTTCGATAATACCAATCGGCTTCTTATCTTTAAGCACTGGTAAATGATGCACGTTATAGCGAAGCATGGTCATCATAGCTTCGTATACGTAAGCATTGTGATCGAGAGAGATAACCTCAGGTGTCATTACGCTAGAGACTTCATCCGATGGGTCAAGCCCTTCAGCTAAAACGCGAGTACATAAATCTCGGTCGGTGATGATGCCAATCACGGGTGTTGAGTCATCTTCATCATCTTCAACGATTTCTGGATCAATGATCAGCAGGGAAGAGACATTGTCTTCGGCCATCATCGTCGCGGCTTGTTGTATCGTACGAGTCTTCTCGATCATCGGCGCTTCGCTAGTCAGTAGCGTTTTTACCTTGGATGTCGTGAGATCGTTGGCATCGTTATTACTTGAGTTTGCTTGGCGAAGACGGGCGTTGTCTTCTACTTCTACGAAATCTGCAAAGGAGTCGTAGTTGTCGTAGAGCTCTTGGAAAATTGGCTCAGGAATGCAGTAGAGAAGAGTATCTTCGGTCGCTTTTACTGGGAAACGAACCTTGTTGTTGGTCAGTAGACCCATTTGCCCGAACAAGTGGCCTTCATCAAGGCGGTTATAGAGTTCGCCTTTACGACGGTAGACTTCGACTTCGCCACTTCGAACGATGTATAAGTCATGAATTTGATCACCAAAGTGAATGATAGGGGTATCTTGGCGGTAATAAGAAATTTCCACGCTACTGGTCACTTTCGCCAACATCTCCTCAGGGAGTTCTGTGAAAGGGGGGTATTGTGCCAGAAAGTTTTGAATCTCTAATAACTCAGCATCCATAATGATCATCCATTGGTTTGTATGATTTCATGGTACAACATTTGATAATATTTTGCCGTCACAAATCAATCTGTGAGCTAAAACCTTTTTAAAGTCTTATGGATAGACTAACCTTTCAATTAATGGAGTGACAGTTTAAGGATGATAGGAATGTCGAAGTGGAAGCTTAGTTTTGTATCTGCGGTTTTTATGTTTTCTCCAAGTTTGTGGGCGGACACTAACGCGGTGGATATTTTAGATTACGACCATATTTATGCCACGGCGCATTCGGGCAGTTTAAATGAAGATGCAGGCAGTAATAATAACGCCTCGTCGTATGGATTAGGCGTCAGTTACGCGATGACGGATGATTGGTTGTTGCTGGGAGACTACAGCGCACGCTTTATTCACCCTGATGACACCACAACTCGAATTGATACGCTGATGCCAGGTGTTGGTTACCGTTACAGCATTAAGAAAGATTTAGATATAGTGGCTTACTACCTGCTTGGTATCACAAAAGGTAAGGTTGAAGATAATGACACCAACCGAACTGAATCTTCAGACACTGAGTTCATCCAAGGGGTAAAAGCTGAGCTTAACTATGGCTTTGCGAAACGTTGGATAGCTAACGGGAGTGTGCAAGTGAATCGAAGTGACCTGTTTGATGAAGAGGTCTATCACTTAGGTTTACGTTATCTAGTGACCAATAAGTTTGCGATTGGTGGGTCATATCAACATCGAGATGGTGAAGGTAAAATTCGTAGCGAGCGTACTCACGAGCTAGGAGTGGAATTTTTCCTAGAGTATTAGCCAGTAACGAAAAGGCTAAGTGCACTAATAGCTCTTATATACAAAGAGACAGACACAAAAAAGCCAGCTTAATTGCTGGCTTTTACACATCTATTGGTCTGCAAATACAGGTTTCGCTTTTCGATTAAAGAACCGCAGCGATACCTTTACATAGAGGACCCATGTTTGACTTAGTCATACCAGCAACGCTGATACGGCCAGAACCAACAATGTAGATTGCGAATTCGTCTTTTAGGCGAGTTACTTGCTCTTTGCTTAGACCTGAGAACGAGAACATGCCGTTTTGACGTTCGATGAATGTGAAGTCTGCATCAACACCTTCTGATTTCAGTGTCGTTACGAATAGTTCACGCATCTCTTGGATACGGTCACGCATTTCTGCCACTTCTGCTTCCCATTCAGCACGTAGATCAGCATCACCAAGGATGTGAGTAACGACAGCACTGCCGTGGGCTGGTGGGTTAGAGTAGATAGAGCGGATAATGCTCTTAACTTGAGAGAATGCTGTCGTTGCTACGTCTGCTGATTCAGCAACCAGAGTGAATGCACCAACACGCTCGTTGTACAAGCCGAAGTTCTTAGAGAACGAGCTAGCAACAAGGATCTCTTTGTTGTATTGAGCAAAAATACGTAGGCCAGCAGCATCTTCTTCAACGCCTTTTGCAAAACCTTGGTAAGCAAAATCGAATAGAGGAAGCAGTTTCTTCTCAGCAACCAGTTTAGCAAGAACTTCCCACTCTTCAGTTGTTGGGTCGATACCTGTTGGGTTGTGACAGCAGCCGTGAAGAAGAACGATATCGCCTTCAGAAGCTTTCTCTAGGTCAGCAACCATGCCAGCGAAGTCTTTGTCTTTAGTTTCAGCGTTGTAGTAGCTGTATTGAGCAGTTTCGATACCCGCAGCTGCGAAAACGCCGTTGTGGTTAGCCCAAGTTGGGTTACTGATCCAGATTTTCACTTCGCCCAGTTGGCGCTTGATGAATTCACCCGCTACGCGAAGTGCACCTGTACCACCTGGAGCTTGTGCTGTTTTAGCGCGTTGAGATGCAACGATCTCTGCGTCTGAACCGAAAAGAAGTTTCTGAACCGCTAGACCGTATTCAGCTGTACCTTCAATCGTTAGGTAAGATTTGGTTTTTTCGTTTTCAAGAAGTGCAGCTTCTGCTTTCTTTACTGTTTTAAGTACTGGTGTTTGACCATCTTCATTTTTGTAGATGCCAACGCCAAGGTTGATTTTCTCTGCACGAGAGTCTTTTTTAAACTCTTCAGTAAGGCCGAGGATAGGATCGGCGGGAGCAGCTAACACTTTTTCAAACATAATCTTCATCCATGTCAATTGAGAGGGGATAGTATCTATGGGTAGTTATACCTGTATGGAATTTTTAAGACAATACGAAGTGAACAGAAAGACCAAAAAAAATCCATTTCAATCAGATTTATTGACTAAAGAGGATATTTGATAACAAAACGCTCTACGGATTAACCTATAGGGTGCAAGAAGTTAGTGGATTTTGAATAGATTACGCTGGTTGAGCAATAAAGCTTTCGCGCTCGAGTTCACTCGCTACATTTTTGCCATCTTTGTAGGTCGCAGCAATTGAAACAAACGCTTGTTCGACGACCAGAAAAGCTTGGACAACTTGCGGATCAAAATGCGTCCCATTGCCCTCTAAGATGATCTGTTTAGCTTGTTCATGAGTAAAGGGTGGCTTGTAGACTCGCTTCGAGATGAGCGCATCATAAACATCAGCTAATGCCATTAAACGGCCAGATAACGGGATATCTTCACCAGACAACTGATTAGGATAACCACTGCCATTCCATTTCTCGTGGTGAGTCAGAGATATCTCCTTTGCGACTCTTAAGAAAGAGCTACTTCCCAACTGCTTTTCTGCAATAGATAACGCTTCAGCCCCAATCGCGGGGTGACCTTTCATTATCTCAAACTCTTCGTCCGTCAATTTGCCCGGCTTCAATAACACACTATCAGGAACACCTACTTTGCCCACGTCGTGCAAAGGCGCAGATTTGTAGAGCAACTCGATGTAGTTTGGAGTTAACAAGCTTGAGTGGGTTTCTGATTTGCTGAGCTCTTGTGCGAGCACCTTGACGTACTCTTGAGTTCTTAGGATATGTGCGCCCGTTTCATTGTCTCGAGATTCAGCCAATGCCGATAAGCTCACAATGGCCACGTCACGTGTGGTTTTGACTTCGTTTTGCGCGGTTTCAAGGCTATCAAGCATGGTATTGGTCATAGATGCCATTGAGCCAAGCTCGTTGTAGCCGAAAATAGGTAAGCGAACGCCTTGCTCGCCATTGGTGACTTTGTTTAATGCGTGCTCTTGGCTTAGGAGAATACGCTTAATTAGCTTGCTCCAAAGCGTCATGATGGTTATCGCGTAGCCACCCAGTACCACAGCCAAATAAATAAACTCTTTGATCACGCTGATCTTGCCGGTGCCATCCAATAAGCGGTCAGGGTTATGTTCTAACCAGAAGATGTCTTTGACAGCAATCATCGTCAACATAGTCGTCAGTGTTACCAGAAGCACGATAACCAAGCCTATCATCTGCTTGACCAGTGAACTTCTTTCACCAACCAGTTGGAAGTCGAATTGTCCAGTCGTCTCCATTTTATCCATTTGGCTGAGCTTGGCATTCAATTGAAGAATGGTTCCGGTAAAGAAGCCGAATAGACTCATGCCAAACAGCACCTTCAAATTACTATCTATGGTGAATTCATAGCTTAAGTTGTAGTAGAGCGCGAAAGGCACACTTGCAGCAAAAAATAGCAGGGTATCGAGTTGCGCGAATCGGCCTTGCTTGACCAAGGTATGTTGCGCCAATGGGTAACGACGTGCGAGCCATAATAAGATAAACACAATACTGACTTGTGTGAAAATCTCTAACGTCGTTAAGCTATCGAGCATAGGGCACACCCGACTGCCATAGGTGCCAAACAGCACGCCAGCAATGACGTATAACTTAGTCGTTAGCGATTGATTGTAATTTGAAGTATCCATCGGTAAGCCTTTGTTCTCATTCTTATTAGATTTACGCATTCATTGATTCACGACTTTAGAATTGCGAATAATTAGCATAACTGACGTGAATAAGACCGAAAATTCTATCGATAGCTTTCGTGGATTGATACAAGAAACTGGTTTGTGTTAGAGATTTGTTAGCTAGGTGGGGGTTATTGCAGCATTTTTATGAAGATACTTGAATAGCCCCGGTCGAGGGTCGAGGCTATTCAGTCTGTGTATTGGGTTAGAATCGCGCGTGATTGAGTTCGCTATCTACTTTAACCCGTTACTTTTTGAGATTGATTTCAGCTTCGATTGAGCCGGTTTCAATCTCAGGGTGAGACGCTAGTTTGTCTGCAGCCCATTGGTTGATGTGTTTCAGAATAGCAGACACCGCGTGTTTTTCCGTTGGTGCTTGGTCTTGTTCGACATCGATCTTTTGCTTTGGATGTGAGCCTGTCGCATCTTCAGCAATATGGAGCCAATCTGGGTGCCAGTAATATGGCTGACCGCTCGGTGTTGTCCAACTGTGAACACCGTTTGACTCTCCTTTATAACTTAATTGGTCTGCTTCTATTTTTTTCATTGTTATCTCGCATGTTTTTGGGTTACATCAAATTATTGAGGTAGAAAGCCAACTTAGCTCCTACCTTGGGTACAAACTTAGCAAAGCTTACAAAGTTATCTGTGAACCAATTCACACTATTGTGGAAATTAGGTGCGATCATATGGATAGCAGCAATAGTTGTTGGCGTAAGTGATAAAATCACCGGCTCACAGAATTTCTCTAGGTAGTACAATTAGATGGCGCGTTATGAAGAGCTTGCAAAGGATATTCGAACTCAGATAGCCAACAATACGTGGCGATCCGGAGAGAAGATCCCTTCGGTACGCATGAGTTGTCGAAATTACAACGTCAGCAATAGTACTGTCTTACAAGCCTACCAGTTGCTAGAAAGCGAAGGGTGGATCATCGCTAAACCTCAGTCGGGCTACTTTGTAGCGCCAAGGCTGGACGGCGTTGACTACGCACAGCCACTCGTTAGTGAAAAGAAAGCCATTAATGACCGCTTATTTGATTTCTTGAAGTCGAGTTCAGCCGAAGGTGTGATTCCTTTCGGCTCTGCATTCCCAGATCCCGACCTCTTCCCGTTACCTACCTTGACTCGAAACCTTGCCAGCGCGGGTAGGAAGATGACTGGCGCGAGTGTGATAAATAATTTACCACCGGGCAGTGAGTCCTTGAGAAGGCAAATCGCACAGCGTTATCTGCAGCAAGGGATTACGGTTAATCATCAAGACATCGTGATTACGTCGGGTGCTATGGAAGCGCTCAACTTGAGCCTGCAAACGGTCACCAAGTCGGGTGATAACGTCGTGATTGAGTCTCCCGCCTTCTATGGTGCTCTGCAGGCTGTCGAGAGGCTCGGGCTTAACCCTATCGAAGTGGACGTTTGCCCAATCAATGGGTTGAATATAGAGCAGTTTGAAAACGCGCTACAAAACCAAGATGTTAAAGCGTGTTGGCTGATGACGACTTTTCAAAACCCAACGGGAACCAGTTTGTCGGAACAGGCAAAGCGCCGTGTGGTAGAGATTGCAGAACAGCATGGAACCTACATTATTGAAGATGACGTGTATGGCGATCTTTATTACGAAGGGCATAAGCCGAAGCCACTAAAGGCCTTCGATAAGACCGATTCCGTCTTGCTTTGTGGGTCGTATTCAAAAAGTTTGTGTCCTGGTTATCGAGTAGGGTGGGTTGTGAACACGCGTTTTAACGACGCGATTCAAAAGTTACAGCTTCTTTCTACGTTATCGAGTAGCGCTCCTGTTCAACTTGGTGTCGCTCATTTCTTAACGCATGAAAGCTACGACAATCACCTTCGTAAACTGCGTAAAAACCTTGTCGTCAGGAAAGAGCGATTTATCGATGTCATTAAGCAGTACTTTCCGCATTCAATAGAGATTGAAGAGCCGGCTGGTGGTTACTTGATATGGATTCGCTTTTCTGAAAAATTCGACAGCCAACAGTTTCATCAACTGGCTATCGAACAAGGTATTAGCGTTGCATCTGGCGATCTGTTTAGTGAGCATGGCAGAGTGGATAACGCGATACGATTGAACTTCTCTTATGAACTGACAGAAGAGAAAGAACAGGCGCTCATCTGGCTTGGCAAACTGGCACATCAACTTACGCACTCGTAAAACCTTAAGTCCCTCATAAAAAAGACAATCATTCCAACTGTACGGGTTGTTTGTGGGGTAACTGTACGCCTAATTGACCAAAGAGTTGTGATTCAATAACGGTAGACCAAATATTGGAGATACCGTTATGTTGAAAATGACTATGGGAAATGAAGTTAAGCTGATTATTGTCGCTATTGTGTGTGCGCTTCTGCTTATTCTCGGCCACGTACTGCTGGCAAAAGCATTCGCTGATATGGCGTGGGCGGAATACACCACTGCCGCGATCCCATTCGTTATGATGGCAATTTGCGGTCTTGCAATAAAATACGCTATCGACCAAGATGTGGATTAGCTTTTGAAATAATGAGTCTCAGATAGTGGCACGCAGAAGCATCTGGACTCGTTTTATTCCGAACATAAAAAAACCTCCG